>CAYHBO010000012.1:0-34908 GCA_964354855.1 uncultured Pseudomonadota bacterium
AGGCGGCTGAGCATGTTTTTGCGCAATCTTAAATTAAAAGTTTTTAGCTATACTACAACTGGGTTAGGGTTACAGCAGCTGTTGTTTAATTTTGCCGGGCCTCAAGAACAAGCAAAACTTGCGGTTCTTCAGCGTAAAACAGTTGAGTTGCAGGAAACATTGGCGCGCAATGATGTTCGCATTACAGTGGAATAGGCATTTTTTGAGGCATGGGGCCTTCAGCAGCAACAGGAGGTGGTTAAAAAGATTTTAACGGCCTCAACAGCGCTTACGGAACAACATTCACATGAATATCTGGTTTCAGTGCGGAATAAAAGTGAATGGTCGGGAAGCCTTGCTGATTATGCTTCCAACTTGTCTCGAGTTCATTCTTTTGATGAACAATTACGAATTGCTGGCGCGCAGCTTGCTTTTTTATTGGGGTACTCAAAGGAGATTTCTCTTGGGGAACAGGATGTATTGTCCCAGATGAATCTTGTTTGGGAGCAACCTAAACGTATTAAATTGCGTCCGTTAGGCATATATCAACAATTGGCACGGGAATGTAGGCCAGAAATAAAAATTTCTCAGAAAATAATTGAGTTTCATCAACAAGAAGCCCATATTGCGGCTAGAAAACGTTTACCTACCGCATCGTTGGGGGCAATTGCAAGTCAGACGTCTTCTAATTATGACGGTTGGTTTTTAACTGGGATTAATAATGCGGTAAATGTTGTTTTATCATGGCCCATTTTTGATGGGTTGGTAAGTGATTATGAACGAGAAAAAGCGCAAGCCATGAAGATGGATGCCATCTTACAAAAACAAGAAGTTGATAATCTTGTGCGTTCTCAAGTCGAAGCCGCTTATTTCACTCTGAAACAATCGTTGTATGATCTGACTGCAGAGCATTTTCGTTATATGCGTGCGCGTAATGAGTTTGAAATTCGTGAAATCCAGTTCAATCAAGGGCTTATAACGCGCGCTAATCATCTTCAGGCGATGGCATCATGGCAAGATGTCCAATATGGCTGGATTAATAAGAAAACTGACGTTGCCATAAACCTTCAAAAATTATTCTATCGCTGTGGCTATCCTGAAAAAAATAAGCTATAATGACCGATTAGTGTGGAATGCAATGTTCTGCATGGGGATGTTCTGAAGAAACAAGAAAAAATTTATAAGTTATACGATAGAGAACGTCTGACGTTCTCTCTATTTCTCTGAGAGATCATATGTTGCTTGCGGTGTTATTACACATTTTATATGGATGTACGTTTACTATTAGTAAAATTTTGGTAGGGTTTGCATCGCCGATTTTTGTGATCGGGATTCGTATGATTATTGCAGGGTTTCTATTATCTAGTTACGCATATTTTTTTATTAAGCATCGAGAGCAGCTTGATAAGCGTTCCTGGTGGTATATTGGTCAGATTGCGGTATTTGGCGTTTATTTTCCGTATGTTCTACGTTATTGGGCATTGAAATTTTTACCGGTTACCAAGACGGCATTGTTGTATAGTATTTCTCCCTTTGCTTCGTTCTTTTTTTCTTACCTGTTCTTTCGTGAGAAGGCAACCTGGAAAAAATGGTTAGGATTATTTTTTGGTCTTTCCGGAGCGTTGCCGATTCTCTTTACCCAGAGTTCTGGTGAAGTAGGGTTACAGAGCTTTTCAATACTCTCATGGCCTGAAATTGCCATGCTCTTCTCGGTTTGTTGCTTCAGTTATGGCTGGGTTGTGATGAAAAAATTGGTATTGTATAATCGAACGATTCCACCTGCACGTATCAATGGGTTGAATATGCTTATCGGGGGTTGTTTAGCGATGCTTACTTCTCTGAGTATTGAAAGTTCTCATGTTATTAGTCAACCTGGTTCTTTCTTTTTATGGCTTGGGTTGATTATTGTCATGACTAATTTTATCTGTTTTAACTTGTACGCTGTTTTATTGCGTACCTATTCTGCTACATTGCTTTCACTGATAGGTCTTTTGGCACCCGTTTCAGCCGCATTGACGAGTTGGTGGTACTTTGGTGAAGTTCTCACGGTCTCTGCGCTGTTTTCTGGGTTACTGGTCTTTGCAGGTTGTTTATTGTTCTATCTCGAAGAGGTTCGCTTAGCCAATGCTGCGGCTAAAGCTGACGATGAGATTTCGTTGAGTTAACGGCAGTCTTCTCCATGGGCGGTTGCATTCTATGGGTTACCTTGTAACCTTAATATCCGAACTTTTTTGTTAAATAGTTAAATGGGCCATATGAAAAGCCATATCTCGTTTATTAGGAAATTTATTTTATGATGTCGCTTTGGGGATTGGGAAAAATATGTGCTAAAACGGTGTTGGTATCGTTGGGAATGGCTGGTCATGAACCGGTTCGCAATTTATACCTAGATTCCATTGAAGCAATTTTTTGTGAGGCCTACCCAGAAGTTCCTGATCCAAATATTTTTCAACGTAAAGCATGTATATCACGAATTAAAGCTGAAGACTTTCAATCAGTAATGTCTGAGTTTATTGATAAGACACAAGCATACTTGAATGATAGTGCTGTTAAAAAATTGGTGTTTGATGAATACCCTCAGGAACAGCAGTTAGGCTTTACAGAAAAGATTAATCTAAAATCTGGTAGTGTTATTATTCAAATTGGTGATCTGCATGGTTCATTACATACGCTATTAAGAATTCTACGTCGATTACAAATCATGAATTATCTTAATGAAGATTTTACTATTAATCGTGTTAAGCCTTGTCATATTGTTTTTATGGGGGATTATGTTGATCGGGTGCCGTATGGGGTTGAAGTTCTTTTTCTTGCTTTGTATCTAAAAATTATTAATTGGCAGCATGTTTCACTGCTACGAGGTAATCATGAAGCATTAAAAATAAATTCATTTCCAAATGAATATGGTGGTGGTTTTCTAAAAGAAATTCGAGATAAATATCCTAAGCAAGCGGATGTTCTTATTGATATTCTTGGTAAATGTTATACTTGTTTGCCTTTATCTGTATTTGTTAAATCGGGCAATGCTTGTGTGCAATTTTGTCATGGTGGGTTTGATCCTAGGTATAATCCGAAAGCTTTCTTAGATGATGAATCAACCCGGATACAAAAAATTAGTAGCGGTCATTTGACAACAGGAACCGTAGAATCATGTGGTTTACTTTGGACTTCTTTTGTGACTTACCATGAAGAGCGTCTTAATATTTTTGAAAAATCCTTGAAATTATTTGAAAGCATTGGTGGGTTGAGTTTGGAACAACGGCGGAATGCTTTACATGAACGGTTTAAAAAAAGCTTGGAAAAATTTACCACAGAAAAAAGTGTTCGTGGAGATAATTTGTTTTTCATAGATTGCATTTATGCACAATATATTTGTGATCAGGCAGGAATCAATGCACTTGTTCGAGGACATGATGATCGTGAAGGGGTATGTGCACTTCTTGATAAAAAGCCAAAGAATGATCAGAAGTGGTCTGAAGATTGGAAAAGTATTGTTACACCTGATGAGGTTGCAGGAAAATCATTTCTTATGGCTCGTTATGGTCCGGTGTTTACTTCTACGACGCCATCAGCATGTAAACTTGATACTATTGAAGGGTTTACAATAATTAGGACAGCAGATACCTATAGTGCTTGGACGATGAGCGTGCATGAGTATGCTTTGCCTTCATTGAGTTTTAGGCAAGATAACTTTTGTTCTTGGAGTCGTTGGGCTGATCTTGGTCGTTGTTCTCATGACATGTTAAAAATTCATTGGTCATAAATCTTACCAAAAATAAAAATTATATCATTTACCATGCAATTCAATTATACTATAATTGAATTGCATGGTAAATGACGTTTTATAGTTGGGGTATGAAAATGGATTATCGTAAGCGACATCTTGAGCACAAGATTTTAGAGGCGAGTAAATATCATAAAGTAATTCTTGTTCTTGGTGCGCGACAGGTTGGAAAAAGTACCATTCTTAAACATCTTTTTCCAAACATAAAAATGATTGTTTTTGATCCAACGCAGGATTTGTATGATGCAAGAAAAGATCCTGACTTGTTTCTTGATTCTTTTCCGCCACCATTGATTCTTGATGAAGTTCAATTTGTACCAGAACTTTTATCAGCTCTTAAACGTCGAGTTGATCTTTCGGCGGTTAAGGGGCAATATTTTCTTACCGGGTCTCAAAACTTTAGTGTGATGCGAAATGTTGCTGAAAGTATGGCTGGACGCGTTGCTATTCTTAACTTAGAGAACTTAACCTTGCAAGAGATGCTTGGATTGGAAGATAATGCTGTTTGGTTGCCTCGTTACTTGGTAGATCCTGCAAAATTCTTTTTTCAAGGTAGTTCTATAAAGCCTCCTTTTTCACTTGTTGAGTTCTTGTGGCGTGGCATGTTTCCTGGGACCTTGGGGTTTCCCAACGAACAATTTCCTTTATTTTTTCAGTCTTATGTTCAAACGTATGTAGAGCGCGATGTGCGCAATATGGAGAATATTCAGCAGTTTGCTGAGTTTGATCGGTTTTTAGGGATTATTGCATCATTGACTGCGCAAGAGATAAATCCTACGCATCTGGGTCGAGAGATTGGGATTTCACCATCAACAGCTCGTCGTTGGCTTGATGTGTTATTGCACAGTTACCAGTGGAATGAGCTTTTGCCATACCATGGGAATGTTTTAAAGCGGCTTACGGGGAAAAAGAAGGGGATGATGAAGGATACGGGTCTTACTTGTTATCTGCAAAGAATCCCTTCTCCTGAGGCGTTAGCTATGAGTCCAAAGCTTGGAGGTATTTTTGAAACATGGGTAGTGAATTATATTCAAGAGCAATGCGCAATGCTAGCTACTCCGCCAATGTTATATCACTGGCGTACGGGAAATGGAGCAGAAGTTGACCTTGTATTGCAGTGGGATGATAAGCTTTATCCTATTGAAGTTAAGTGTAAGAGTAACGTGGGCAAAGCGGACCTTTCAGGGATGCGAGCTTTTCGTGAAACGTATGAAGGACAACAAGTAATGTCAGGTCTTGTGATTTACGCAGGAACCGAATGTTATAAAATTGATCAAGATACGGTTGCATTGCCGTGGACTTTTATGAGCTCAAAGTCTCCATAAAAATATATCTTCTTGTTTTTTTATTTTACTTCATGTCATGGTTAATGCGTTCAACTTTATTCTTAATCATAAAGGTAGAGATAGCCATGAAATGTATGCTATTACTTTTTTTTAGTGCTTTTTTTATTGTGCAGAATTCTGATGTATTAGCTGGCAGAAGAGGCCGTGCTAGTGCTCCTCAGGGAGATACGTTAAAAGCTGATGAATCAAAGCCTCTTGCTAGGGCAAAGAGTGTTCGAGGAAAAAAAGTCGTTGAAATTTTAGAAGAGAAAGAACTAGAAGAAGCGGAAGAATCTCTCTTGGAAGCCATGTTGAAAAATCTTGGTGAAGAGAAAAAAACAGGGACTGTCGGTAAGTTTGAGCAAGATGAAAAAAACTTGTTTATTGATCCTGAACATAACGTTTCTTTAGCTGCGACTTATATTCCTGAGCTCAATAAGATGCTTGTCTTAAAAGATAGGCAGTTAAAAAATAAGCTTATTCCTTTGCTGGAAGCTGCGATTAATATTCAAGGAAAGAAAACTAATTTTGGTAAAGCACTAGGTGTTGTTTTAACAGAGTTTACCAAAGAAACCTCGGAAGGTTCTTCAGTAGCTAAATCATTTGATAAATGGCGTGGATCAAAAGTCGAAACAAAAGATCTTACAGGGAAAAAATTTGCATTGGATGAAAATAATTTTCCTACTGATGATCAAATCAGAAAACTTGCAGATGAAGAATGGCCGAACTTACAGCCTTTTACCGTAGAAGCGCTGGGTCAAGATGAAGCTGGTGCCAATTCTGGGAAAATATGGAAAGTTTTTGCCAAGATTAAGAACGATGCAACATTGAAAGAAGAAAAAAAGCTTCTTTTCTTTTTTAAAGTAAGTAAAAACAAGCAGTATGAAATAGAGGCTTGGAAGAAACTTCGTAAAATTCAAACAAGTGGGGTTGGTCGCTTAAATTATCTAGCACAACATAGAAATAAAGATAAGTATAAAGATCTCGATTTTCCTATCATAACGAGCATGGAAAAATTCTTTACCTATAAAAGCAAAATAGGTGAGACGCGCGTTATTGAAGTGGTTCATGCTGCGCAAGGGACTGCCGCGGTAGATGTTATTGAAGGAAAAAAATCGTATGATGGGGCTGCATTAGCTCTTATGGCTACTTCGATTGGAAAAGCTATCGGTTCATTACATCGCGTATTTTTTGTTGATGAAAAAGTATCTCCTTCAAAGCTTCTTGGGGTAATTCATGGTGATTGTCATCCTGCAAATGTATTTGTTAAGTACGTTGCAGCATCGAAGTTTTCAGATAATCTCAATTTATCAAAATTTATAAAGAAGGCTAAAAATAATAATGTTGCAGCTTACTGTCGCGTTTACTTGATTGATAATGAAACAATTTATGATTCGCTTGGGGAAAAAAATAATCTAAAAAAACCATATATGGACCTGTTTCAATTTGTTTTACACCCAATTCTTTATTGGCAGTATCTTAATAAGTCAGTTATGAATGATAAGCAATGGTCAAAAATTCTTATCTTCTTTAAGCAAGTTCTCGATGGTTATATTTCAGTTTTTTCTGCTGAATATCAACCTAAGATTGAATCTTATATGAAACAAATTTTTAGTACTCGGTTTCAAGCGGCAATTGATTTTGTTGAGAGTGTAAAAACGGGAAAGACTAATAGCGTTACTGATAAAGTACAATTGAGAGAGCAAACAACTTTATTCTTTAATAGTATGAATGTTCTTGATAAAACATCAGATGAAAAAGGCTCATGGTCTGGATTGATAGAGATGATGGCGAGAATTAAAAGAGACAAAAATAGTCAGCCCCAAAAGCAAGCTTTTGATGATATAAAAAAACGTTTAACGCAAGCCCTAGAACCATTTAAAGTGAATATGTCAGTTGCTGAACAACTTAGGATGAGTTTACAAGATCTTCAGGAAAACCTAAGTGGTGTTAAAGGTAAAATTGAGACATTAAAAACTAAACTGCAGGCGGTTTCAAAAAAAGTTGGGAAGAAGTAAGTAGTAGGGTTACGGCACAACATTACCTAAAAGTTTTCTGCGTAAACCGAGTACTTTGTTCGCAGGAATGTAGCGACCACGAGAACTCTTTTGGAGTAGTCCAAGGCGAATCAAGTATGGTTCACAGACATCTTCAAGCGATTCACGATCTTCACCGGTGATGGCTGCTAGTGTTTCAATGCCGACCGGGCCACCGTTAAAATCATGAAGAATATGTTTAAGATAAGCGCGATCGAGTTTTGATAAGCCATCTTCATCAATGTCTAAAAACGGCAGAGCTTGATTGACTACGGACATGTCGATGATGGGATGGTTGTTGACTTGAGCAAAGTCTCGAACGCGTCGTAAGACCCGTTTAACGATACGTGGCGTGCCGCGTGCTCGTTTGCCAATGCACATAGCTGCGTCATTCTCAATGGGGATTCCAAGTACGTGAGCATTTTGTTTTACAATGGCCGCCAGTTCTTCAGGTTCATAAAAATCAAGTCGTTCAACAATGCCAAAACGTGTTTGTAACGGTGCTGAAATGAGGGAGGTTTTAGTGGTTGCACCGATGAGCGTGAATGGGCTGAGGGGAAGACGAATTGATTGTGCCCCGGCCCCTTGGCCGATGATAACATCAACACAAAAATTTTCCATGGCACTGTAGAGCATTTCTTCAACGTTTTTAGGGAGGCGATGGATTTCATCAATAAAAAAAACTTCACGCGGCGCGAGGCCTGAGAGAAGTGCTACTAAGTCGCCGGCTCGTTCAAGAATGGGAGCGCTGGTAATTTTGCAGGGGACCCCAAGTTCTTTGGCGATGACTTTAGCGAGCGTGGTTTTTCCAAGCCCAGGAGGTCCAAAGAGTAAAAGATGATCAAGCTGTTCTTCGCGCATGCGGGCCGCTTGCACGAACAGGGTAAGTTTTGCTTTAACCGCTTTTTGACCAAGATATTCATCAAATGAGCTTGGCTCAAAGATGGCTGTGCGGTCATCAGGCATTTCTTGTAGGCTTAGTAACTCAACTGGTTCGTCTATTTTCATGACAGCTCGTTTCTGTTTAACTTTTAATAAAAGATGATTTTAGCAAAAATTGTAGATCATGCGTAACATATGTTATGTAATTCTTGTTATTTTGTGTTGCGGTTTAATAAAATTCTTTGATATTCAGAGACGTCATCCTCGCGAATGCGGGGATCCACTCTTTCTTCTATGAAATTTTTATACTTTTTAAAAAAATTTTTAGAGCGTCAGTAAAAGTAAGTAAGGCCTGGATCCCCGCATTCGCGAGGATGACGTGTTGAAGCTTTAAGTTGACGCTTATGCGCATTCGCGAGAATGACGTGTGGAAAAACATTCTAACAAAGTATTAAGATTTGACTCTTATGAGTAAAAGCGAGGATGACGTGTCTGAAGAGAATGAATTTATAAACTTATAGAAAACTGGATTATAAAATCGGGAGATATTTATGAAGCAATTATTTTTATGTAGTATGACATTGCTGGTTTTAACGAATTGTTTATGGACAACTAAAAAAGATAAAGGAAATGCAATGTTGCTTGATGCACCACAAACGTTAACTAATGTTTACGAAATTTCAGTTGAGTATCCAGAATCGACGCCGGAGTACTTTAATAAGCTTTCATTAGAAGAACAGATTTTTATGTATTATTTTTGGCGCGCTTGTTTACCGGGGAACCGTATTTCAACCGATCAGCACCATCGTGATGGGTTAGAAATTATGGCATTATTTGAAACGGTGCTTAAGCAAAAAGACAAAATTCTTACCATGGATCTTCCAGACGCAAAGAAATTTATTGATGATACTAAATCATTCCTAATCTACTTGTGGACTAATCATGGGCAATATTTTTTGCGTGAAAATGGCGATGAAAAAAGAACTCCTAAAACGATAGGGTTAACGGCACTTACTGCTGCCAATTTGCGTAAAGTTCTTGAAGATATCAACTATCCTGATGCTGTCGCGGTATTTAGTCGTCTTGAGTCGGTTATTTTTGACCCGATGATAGATACAAGAATGACAACGCCAGATTCTATCTCTCATAGTGGCGTGAACATTTACTCACCGGATTTTACTGAAGCTGATTATCTTGCATTACCTGATGTCATTCGTAAAAAAATTAATGCATATTTTTATGTTAAGAATGATCGTAATGGAAGAACGCCAGCGTATCAGGTGTATTCAACAACCGAAAAATATGCAGAAGAACTTTCGGTGGCAGCATTCTGGCTTAAAAAATCTTATGAGCATGTGCAAAAATATCCGAACACCTTTGATCAAGCGTTTGTAGCGAGTCTTGAGTATCTTATTAAATTTCTTGAGACCGGGGATGAAGAACTTTTTAAAAAGCATTCAATCGAATGGCTTAAGAGCAACAGTCGTATTGATTATAACTTTGGTTTTATTGAAGTGTATCATGATCCTAAAGCGCGTCGCGGGTTCTTTCAGGCTGAAGCAACGGTGAAGACGGTCGATATGCAAAAGCTTAATGCATTATTGCCATCATTGGAAAAACAAATGCCTATTCCTGCTCAATGGAAACGAGCAACACTTGGTGCGATGCCAAATGCATCGATGAATCAACAGATTTTTGGATTTGGTCATCTTGGGCCTACAGTAGTTACCGCTGCTTACTGCTTGCCTAACTATGAAGAGATTCGTTCAGAGTATGGTTCAAAACAGATCATTTATCCGGCCGGCAAAGGTTTAGAAATGCGCTTGAGCCCTGAGCTTGCGCGTAGGTTGTTCTCTCCTAAAGATCAGGCGGAATGGTTAATTAAAAACGACCCTGATGCTGCCTTTAGCAATGATATTTGGAATGTGCAATGCATTTTACATGAGACGCTAGGACATGGATCTGGACGGCTTGGAGAGCATACATTCAAAGAAGGCGAGAATTTAACGGTTGGTGAAACTACGTATGAAGTAGGGCAAACGATACCAGTAACGAGTGAAAATGGTAGTGAATTTTTAGCCGGATATGAATCGGTTATTGAAGAGCTTCGTGCTGAAATTAATGCTTTGTATGTAAGTATTAATCATCTTGATGAGCTGACGACCTGTGGTCTTATGGAGCAGTGGGTTAAAAAGTTCGGGAAAGATAAAGTTATCGAGTGGCTTATTCTTGGTATGGCAGGGACCGGGTTACGTCGCATTATTCAACAAAGTGACAATGCAACACAGATGTCAGGCAGCCATGCACAAGCTAACAGCGTGATCATGAATTATCTGATTGATAAGGGTGGCATGAGCATTGTAGAAGAAAATTACATGGTAAAAGACCGTGAACACATGGTAGTAGGGTTGAAGATTGATGACCTTACGCTTACTAAAAAACTTATCCAGCAGCTGATGGTTGAAGTACAGGCGATTAAATCAACCGGTGATACGTTTGGAGCTCGTGATTTAGTGGCGGAGTATGGCACTAAATTCAGAAAACCTGAGTATCTTAAAATTTTGAAAGAAAACCGTAAAGCAATCGTTGGTAATTTAAAAGCTAAAGCGCTTATCTCACCTTACTTTACGCTTGAAAAAGATTTAATTGGAACGATCACTCAGGTCAAAGCGGTCTGGCCAAAGGATATTGCAGAGCAGTTTGCTCAGTACCGTCAGCTGGAGTTGTCGACTAAGTAAGTTCTAGAAAGTTTTTGGTAGGCTTCTTGCATCGCTTTTAGGTGTTCAGGAAGCTTGCCAATGTCTTTATCTCTGACGGTTTTTCTTACTCCACTTATCTATAAATTTTTTAAAAGTTGAAGTTTTATATGACGTAACTTTTGGAAAGCTTTTGATAGGTTTCTTGCATAACTTGTAGGTGTCCAGGAAGTCTATTAAAAATTTGATCGGCCAATTCTTCATCATATGTATGTGATGTTTGATTCCGATCAGTAAGCATTAAAATCCAGCTGATTTCATCATCAATTAAATGTCCTTGAAAGGCTTCTTGTAATATTTCTTTGGGAAAATTAACTTCTTTTCCTAAATCAAAAAGTAATCTTTTTAAAGCTTTCCAGGAAAGCTCTATACAAAATTCAAAGCGTTGAATGGATGCATCTACATTGGCTCTATCCGCATCGGCAGGTCGATCTAACATTTGCTTAAGGCGTTGTAATGCTTTTTCTAGTTGGTTAAATGATAGTTTTGTTTTTTCACTAATTTTGGTTTGCTTCATAAAGAACGATCCCTTCTTTTTTTATGTTTTGTCTTAAGATATTTTGATCGCTTAGTGTATCAAGTCTGACACAATCAATTTTAAGGAGGGTGTCTGCATTATCAATGATAGTTATTACTTGAGCCCAATCTTTGTGTGAGGCTTTTGGGCAAACAATAGCGAGATCAATATCTGAGCGATCAAGGGCATCGCTACGAGCTCTTGATCCATATAAAATTACTTGCTCAATAAATGGTAAAGCGATTAGTTCTTTAAAAAAAGTAAGTGATTTAATGTTCATATTTTTTATCGAGTGATGACTGGTTAATTACAGAATTCAAATATCTGCTTATAATAAAAAACATTAATGGTATCTACAAGAGATTATATTTATTAATGTCAGGAGCAAGTAATGAAGGTGCAAAACGAACGTATCCCCTATGGTAAAAGTGTTCATGGTCAAGAAGAAATCGATGCGGTTGTCCATGCCTTAAAAACATCAACCCAGATGGGTGACCATGTGCGGGGCATGGAGAAGGGCGTTGCCAAGTTGTTTGAGAAGAAATTTGGCATCATGGTTAACTCTGGTTCATCGGCAAATTACTTAGCAATCGAGCTTCTTGATTTACCTAAAGGTGGTGAAGTGATCACACCTGTGCTTACGTTTTCAACAACCGTTGCTCCGTTGGTAAAGAATGGTTTAGTACCAGTTTTTATTGATGTCGAATCGGGAACATATAACATAGATGTTTCAAAAATTGAAGCGGCGATTACTAAAAAAACGGTGGCTATGATGATTCCATCGCTTATTGGGAATGTTCCAGATTGGGATGTTATTCAGAAGTTAGCTAAAAAATATAATCTTAAAGTTATAGAAGATTCATGCGACACGCTTGGGGCAACATTGCGAGGGACCAGTACCGGCTTACGTTCTGACATTAGTGTGACCAGTTTTTATGGTTCTCATATTATCAATTGTGCTGGGAATGGCGGGATGTTGTGTGTGAACGATGAGAAATTGGCGACTCATGCGAAGCTCTTGAGAAGTTGGGGGCGCAGTTCATCGATCTTTGAAGAAAATTCAGAAAAGATTGAAAACCGTTTTAACATAGAGTTAGAAGGTATTTCTTATGATGCAAAGTTTGTTTTTAGTCATCTTGGCTATAACATGGAGCCATCAGAAATCGGTGCGGCATTTGGCTTAGTGCAGTTGGCAAAATTAGATCAAAATATTGAAGTGCGCATTAAAAATTTTAAGGCTCACTATGCTTTTTTTGAGCAGTATCAAGATTGGTTTATTTTACCTAAACAGATGCCTGAGGTGTATACCGGATGGCTTGCGTTTCCATTAACGATTAAAGCAACCGCTCCGTTTACGCGTAGAGCTTTACAGATTTTTTTTGAACAACGAAATATTCAAACGCGTACGGTTTTTACGGGGAATATTTTGAGGCAGCCAGGATTTAAAGACATTGCATGTGTAAAAGATGCTAACGGTTATCCATATGCTGACGAAGTTATGCGCGGTGGTATGTTACTTGCTTGTCATCATGGGTTAACTGAGCAACAAATTATGGTTATTCATAAAACATTTCATGAATTTGTTGATCTACTGCCAACCGGTTTGTCAGTATCTGAAAAATCATGCGTTTATTAATTCAAGTTTATTTTTTGGAAGAGAATTTTATATGTTTCGTAAATTATTATCTTTGTTGATGTTTCTTATTGTGATAAATCCTTCCTTGACAGCGGCTCTTCATGATTTATTTGAAGTAGGGAGTTTGATTGAAAAAGACGGTAATATTACTATAGCATGTGCTGCTTGTTTATCTCAATATTCTTGTGAAAGTTTTTTTGGACGTATTTGGGGAAATAAACAGAGAGAAGATGTGCAATTTCTTAAAAAACTTCTTGAAGATAAACAGTCGGATAAAATTGCAAATTTTATGCTTAAGATTTCGAATGACAATCAATTTATGTGCATGAAATGTAAAAAATATTCTGGTTGGGCTTTATTACCTTCTGGTACGGTTGTTCAAGAAAACTTTGAAAGTGCTCAATCATCTTGTCTCAGACGTATTTTGGCATCGGCTTTTTATTCTTCTAAGATTGGAAAGAAGTTTTATAAAACAATTAAACGGTTGAAAACTGTAGTTCAAAAGCATTCATCATTTAAGCAAGAAGACGATGATAATGATGATGATGATAAAGAAAAGAAACTTCCTTCTTATAAAGAAAAGAAACTTCCTTCTTATAACGTGTCTTCCGGTATGAAGGGTGTATATTCATCATGGCCTAAGGATTATAGGTTGCCGCAACTTGGTCGTGGTGTAATCCGATTTACAACGAAGATGCATGAAAATATTACGATTGGACTTTCTCCTGAACGTGGTACAAGTGATTCTATGTATGAAGTTGCACTTGGTGTAGATGGTCAGGTTGTTCTTCGTACGCAACCGCAAGGATCTGCTGTAGTTTCGGTAGACTATGTTATTACTGATCCAATTACCGTTGAGATTTCGGTGGATAGGTTTACACAAAAACTTTTTATTAAAAAGGTTTTTGATAATGGTCATAAAACAACAATTTTAGAGTATGACAATTTTGACTCTCCTGATATTCGATATTTTTCTTTTACTGGGGTGAGCAAAGGTGGTCATATTTTTGATATACAGACGAACCAATTGATTTATCCCGCACTAAAATCGTTTGATTCAATAGTAAGTGGATCCGTTGTCGTTATAGAATCGGTTGAAAATAATAAGTATCTTCGGATAGATAACGAAGGGTTTGTTAGAGCTGAACTTTCTCCTAAGCATGTGGGAAAACATTCTCATGGATGGTTTACTTTGGTTACCGATGGGACAGAAGTTTTTTTTGATGTATTTGATCAATGTAAGATGTTAGCATCTATGCCGCAAGAGTCTTCTGATCCGTATCCGTATGTTTTGCAATCAGTTATTAATGCAACTGGCAATTCGGCCATCTTTACACTTGATTTTAGTCATCATCATCATATTGTTTATATTAAAAGTCTTGCGACCAATGGTTATTGGACTAATCCCCATGGAGGGAAAATTACGACTGCAAACCATGATGAAGAGCCAGCAAAAAAAGATTCTTTTGCGAAATTTAAGATTAGAGTTGTTGAAGTTATTTAAGTGTAAAGAGAGCTGACGTTTTTATGTGAAGAAAGGGTTATATGTTTCGTAAAATATTATTTTCGTTAGTGTTATTGATGTCTACTCAAATTTGTGCGGTTTCGGTGCCAAAAGGTTGGATTCGTGAATTGTTTTTGGTAGGTCGAATGATTGAACGAGTAGATCCTGTTTTTGTTGCCTGTGCAAACTGTTCTTATAACTATTCTTGTGAAGCTTTCTTTGGAACTATGTGGGCGGATGTTCATACCAATGAGGTTAATGATCTTAAAGTACTTCTTGAGCAAAAGAATGAAGATAATATTTCAAAATTTATGTTCAATGTTGCCAATGAAAGAAAAATTCATTGTGTAGCGTGTAAACAATATTATGGATGGAATTTAATTGCTAATAATGTTTCTGTAAAAGAAGATGCTGTTAAATCTCAGGAATTTTGCATTAAACGTGCGTTGTCCGTGGCCTTTTTAACATCAGAAGTGGGCAAGAAATTATATGCTCATGTTGAAAAAATTAAAAAGTTTTCTGATAGAAATTTAACCGAAATATATCGAGATATGGCATTAGACGAAGTAAGAACCGTGTTGCCTAATTATACGATTAAGCCTGAGATGGAAGGCTTCTACCCTGATTGGCCACTTAGCTATAAGCTTCCACAAAAAGGAAGCGGTACGGTACGGTTTACTACAAAGATGAAAGATAATATTACTATTGGGTTCTCTTCAACGCAATTGAGTAGTAATGACATGTATGAGATTGCCTTAGGTGTAGATGGAAAAGCAGTTTTACGCAAGCAACCTCAAGGTGATCCTGAGGTCTCGGTAGATTTCAGTATTACTGATCCTATAACTATTGAAATTACCTTAGATAAATTTTTGAATAGAATTCTTGTTGAAAAAGTTCGACATGATGGGTCGAAATTAATAATTCTAGAGTATGGGGGTTTTGTTGCGAATGATATTCAGTTTTTCGCTTTTACTGGGGTAAAACATGGTGGGAAAATTGTTGATCTTCACGTTAAGCCTGTAGTATATTCAGCAGTAAAATCGATTAAAGAGCTTGAAGTTATTGCACTTCTTTTTATTCAATCTGCGTTAGATGATAAGTATCTTGAGGTTCAAGATGATGGATATATTAAAGCTTCTAGTAATCATGCACACTTAGGAAGAAGATTTCAGGGAATATTTATTTCGTTGACTGATGGTGAAGTAATTCTTTTTATCGATGTGTTTAATGGTCAATGTGGTATTTTGGCATGTTTACCTCCAGGAAATTCTGAGGCGTATGTTCTTCGTTCTGTTGCTGATAACATCATGAGTGACGGGTCTTTTTTTGAACTTCATTTTGATGCTGACGCAGGATCTCATAACATTGTATATATTAAAAATTTAGCTACAGATGGTTATTTAAGAAATCCCTATGGTGGTAAAATTACTACGGTTAACCCTTTGGGTAGGCCAGCAGGTGCAGGTAAATTAGAGCAATTTAAAATTAGACCTTTGATTGTTTTGACGTAATTTTAGCCAAGTATAAGATTGTAAAGAGTAAGGGCCGGCAGTTTAATATGCCGGCCTAAATAAAGAAAATTGCTTTTCAATGTTACTCAGTTGCCGATCGAATAGTAGGATTGTTGTATAGAGTTTCTGAGTTTTCTATAGCAGATATTATTGAACATTTTCACTTATCACGAGCGATCGCTGGCAAAATTGGCAGAGCTTGTTGATAAGGGATTGCTTGTGAGAGTGGGGAATGGTCGAGGAACGATGAAATCAAAGAGTACTAATCAACGTAAATTCTAACTCTACTTATGAATTCGGTAGGAGTCAGAGGTTTAATGTTTTTACTATTTACGCATCTATAACCCCAGACGTTGTGAGCTGCTTTTTCAATTCTTTCAATGCTTACATAGTTCTTTGCAACAAGCCAAGCAAACACGTCATAATGTCTCATTTGTATGGCGTGATCAATAATAATGTCTAGATGTTTGAGAACTTGATCAAAACAAACTTTTTTTGTTGTAACATATAAAGCAAGCATTTTAGGTGAATTTATACGAATTGCTAATCCTGCCATTGTATTAGCAATATGGGGAGTTATTTGTATCTTGGGGAGGAGGGTTTTTATGACTTCTTCGTTTTCATCTATGGTTTTCTGAATAAAATCATTCATGTATAACGCATTAGCCATGGTTTCTTCGAGAATTTCAGTAACGATTTTCTTTGTTTCAAGGGTTTCTGGTGAATCTAGGGGCGGTGGTTTTAGTCTATTCATAGCATGTAATGAGAGATTCATAATAAATAGAATTACGATAATGCTTATGAGCTTTTTAAAATTCATAGAATGCTTCTCTCTTTCTAAAAAATATAATGCTAGAGGATCATATCAGATTGTTAGAAATTTAAATAGCTTATTAGAAAGTTTTATGATAATTATTTTTATTATTTGATTCTGTTAGAAAAAATAGAACCTAATCCCTTATGATCTTGAACTGATTTGTTTCATAATCCCAACTAATAAACAAAGGGTTATATTTTTGAATATTTTTAAATGTGTACGTGATGTTATAGATTTTTGCGTCATCTTGATCAAGTACTGTTTTTACACCAAGTCTCATGTTTTCTCCTCCAAAAACAGTCCACCATACTTTGTGTTTATTACATGAAGTGAATCGTAGTCCATCGGAAATTTTAGTAATTTTGATATCACCATTTTTTACGTTTTGTGGTTGTTCTACAAATGTGCTTGGGTCATAGAAGATGGGAATATTTTGATCGATGCCCAGCATCCAGAGGTTTTGTGCGAGGCCTGAGGCAAAAGGGCCGCGGGGGATTGCAACAAAGCAGAGTGCTCGATCTTGTATTCTTTTGTTTGCTACTAAGTTTTGTATGGCTGTTGTTTTTACTTGTAGATCTTTTTCACGATTGGTTATGCGTTGCATGATGAAGTATGCGTTGCCGATAACGATGAGCCAGTAAATGATAGTTAGTAGAAACGAAAAAGTTCTTAATCTTGAATCGAGTTCAGAATGACAAGCAGGGAGAGGCCCTTCTTGTTTACAAAATTTTATTGGGTCAATTAGAACTAATAATATGCATGAATAAAATGGGAGAGCGTAGTAAAGATATCGAAGCGTGTACTGCTTGAGTATTGCTGGCCATAGAAAAAGCCCCATGTTGAATAGACAAAACAATACCAATCGCTTGTGTCTTGTTTTAATAAATCCATAGAAGAATAGTCCAGAGAGCATTGTGATAATGCTGCCTTTAAGTATTTGGTTTCCTGGGGGGATACATGAAATATTGCCCAGATCGACTATGAAACTGAGATAGTCAGCTTTGCGAGTAAGGAGCCAGGCACAGAATTTTTTTATTGATGTGAAAATGTTAGCTGAAGCTTGTGTGCTTGTTGGACAAATCATGTGGCGTATGATGAGAAAGAAGAGTGCCGTGAGCCAGAGGCCGGTTGTTTTGCGTATAGTTTTTAATTTTAATGGATATATAAACCATAACGAACAAATAAAAATAGGAAAAACAAATGTGAACTCAAAGAGAAAAACAGCCAAGCCATAAAATATGCAAGTACCTAGGTTGTAACGTATCAGTCTTGTTTTTAGATAACGCATAAAGCAGATGGTTGCAAGCATAAGGAAAAATAAACTTATGGTGTATGGTTGTGCAGCTATCCATCCCATCCATCCCCAATAACTCATGTGGAAACCAAAGAACAGTGCAGCCCAAGCGGCCCATAGATACGATGGGTAGAATGAGTAGACGATATTAAAAAGTAGCGCTGTGTTGAGTGCATGAAAAATGATCATGATAAAAAAATATGGATATGGGTTTGCGCCAAAAAAATGATATTGTGAGCCGAAAAAAACAAGGGTAAGTGGGCGAAAGAATGAATGGAGCGAGCCAAATAGAGGTCGGCAATCGCCTAAGTTTTTAAGATAATTTGAGGGAAAGTAGAGTGCATTGCCATCACAGCTTTTGGTAATGAGTGCGTAAAATTCTTGGAAGTTGGTGAAGCGTGATGACCAGATCATACCGCAGTCATCGATATCAAAGTGCCAGGGGTTGAAGGGGATGAGAAAAATAGTTGCAACGGTGATAAAGATAAAAAGAGACCACCAGAAGCGTTGGTTCATGTAAATGTATCTTTAAAAACAAGTTCGCTTAATTTTTTTCGGTCTGAATGCTTTTCACGTTCGTGTAAATGACTAGGTAGATTGGATAGGTCTGCAGGTTTTCCAATAGCAGCTATAACTTCAATGGCATAACTATCAGGAATAGCCATATGGCTCCGTGCTTGTTCTTTATTAAACCCTTCAATGAGATGCAGATAAAGGCCATTGAGTGATGCCTGGAGGGCCATGTTTTGACACGCGGCTCCCGTATCGAATGAATGCGACGGGGATGGCTTTTCGTTTTTTTCAAATGTTTTTAATGATACTACCAGTACTAGTACTGAGGCATTGTCTGCCCAGGTTTGGTTATACGTACTCATGGTAGTGATGAGTTGGTTAAATGCTGGAGTGTTGTGGTGCGTGTAAATGAATCGCCATGGTTGATTATTGTAAGAAGATGGTGCCCATTTTGCTGCTTCAAAGAGCGTCATAAGGTCTTCGTGTTTGATTGGTTCGGGGGAAAGTGCGCGGGGTGACCAACGGTTTAAAAATAGTTCGTGAACAGGGTATTCTGGTTTGCGTTGGTTCATACTATCTTAAGAAGTACACATTAAGCTTAAATAATCGTCTTGTGAACCATATCGTGAATATTGCTCCTGCGCCGCAACCTAAGGAAATAATCCAGAAGATAAGGCTGTATGTTATCCAAGTTATGTTAGCTGTTGCATGGTTCATGAGTATGAAAAAAACACCGATGAAGCCGCCGCCGACAAGGACTAGTTGTAAGCAGTAGCGTGTTATAAAAATGCTAAAATTTCCTGTGTAGAAACGATAATTGTGTTTGGTGCGAAGAAGACGAATGCAGAGCCATGTCATGACAATGCCTGACAGTGAACAGGCTGCAGCGATACCATAAATACCCCATAGCCACATTCCAATGAGATCTCCAAGAACGTTCACTAAAGCTCCGGTACCTGAGATGATAGTTGCCGCACGAGTGTCTTTGAGCGAGTAAAAAATATTAAGTAAAGATTTGTTAAGACAGAAAAAAACAAGTCCAATGCAGTAGATTACAAGAACCCATCCGGCTTGTGCGACTGCTTCCTGTGTACCTTTAGCGCCAAGCATGTCTGCATAAAGTTGTTGGGAGACAAGCATAAGAAAAAGAGCTGCTGGAAGAACTAAAAGTGATATAAATTTACTTGCTTCTAACACATAAAAGCTAATGCGTTTAGGGGCATAGAGGACCATGCGTGAGAAATGGGGTAAGAGGACTGAGGCGAAGGCTACACCAAGAATGCCGATAGGAATATTCATGTAGCGGCTTCCGTAATATAGAATTGAGACAGATCCCTTAGGAAGGTGTGAGGCAATAGCGCCACCAACCAATAGATTTATTTCGATGATGCTAACGCCAAGAAGAAAAGGGAAGAACTTGGTCATGACTTCTTTAAATGCTTTTATTGATTTTGGTTGTATATGGCCGAAGGTAAATCGGTACTTAAAGTATACGAAAAGGTGGGCTAAAAATTGAACGAATCCGCCAAATAAAATTCCCCAACATAGCGCATCGGTTGAAAGATTAAAACTTATACAGAGGATAATACTTGCAACATAGATAGTATTCCACATCGCAGGTCCTGCCGCAGGGACTAAAAAATGATTGACGGAGTTTAGTGCTCCTGAGAGTAATGATGATCCTGATGCAAGAAACAAGAATGGGAAGAGGATTCGTAAAAACTTTGTTGCATGAACCATATGTTCAGGTGAAAATCCTGGAGCAACAAAGTTGATGACAAGCTCAGTTTTTAAAAGAACGCCAATGTACATAAGTAGGATGACGCCTTGAAAAACGAGCAGAGCTAAACTCATAAGACCACTAGCAACATCACGACCATCTTCCTTGACCGTTTTTACCATGACGGGGACGAATGAAGCGTTGGTTGCTCCCTCGGCAAAAACGTGTCTGAAAAGGTTTGGTATACGAAACGCGGCGATCAAAGCATCTGAAACGACCCCAAAGCCAAGAAAACGGACAAGAAGAATTTCACGAGTAATGCCTAATAACCGACTGATGCCGGTAAGCATACCGATTACAACCGTCTTTTTTTGGATAGACCGACGGCTTAAGTGTAGTTTGCTTTGATCAATGGTGTCCTGTGATGTTTTATAGGCAGGAACAACGGTAGGCTGTTTTTGGTCGTGTGGATGTTGCAATTGATTAAGCTCTTGATTATTCATGTGGTGGTCCTTAAAAACTAGGGATTGGATGCCGGATCAATCTACCAGACTTGGTAGAACTCACAAGGAGAAATTTACTTTGTTGTCAGGATTCCTTTGTGCAAGTGCATGACCGTATCCATTTTTTCATAGACCGCCTGGTCATGGGTACAAATAATGATACCCATGCCGTATTCTTTTTGTAGCGATTTGAATAGATCGACAATAAGTTGTGCATTTCCGGCATCAAGGTTGCCGGTTGGTTCATCGGCTAGTAAGAACATTGGCTTATTAACCAAGGCACGAGCAATGGAGACGCGTTGCTGCTCCCCTCCCGAAAGCTGAGTCGGGTAAGTATGTAATTTGTCTTCAAGCCCGATATTGGTGAGAAGGTCGCTTGATTTTTTTTGAGCAACGTTTTTGGAGTCGCCTGCGATCAGACATTTCATCATGACATTTTCAAGGACCGTTAGTTCTTTAACGAGATAATGAAATTGGAATACAAATCCAATTGATTGGTTTAAGAATGCATCTTTTGCTTTTTGTTTCAGACTGAAGATATTTTGGTCATCAAAATAAACATGTCCGGATGATGGGGTATCAAGGCCGCCAAGAATATGAAGTAAGGTTGATTTACCGCTACCAGAAACCCCGGTGATGGCATATGAGTTATTTTGCTTAAAGGTTTCGGTCACGTTGGAAAAAACATTTACCTGCTTTTTTCCTTGAGAAAAAAATTTGGTGAGCTTTTCGGTCCTTAGTTCATGATTTTTTTTGATGGTCATCGTGGTTAAATCCCTCATTTAATTACCTTATTTTTTTCATAATACCAAGACCCTTGCCCCCGTCAAACCAATTAATTTAGGATGAGTTAAGAAGAAGGAAGTAAGTGTAGCTAAAAATATGAGGCTGCCGTGAGTACGGTGAGCTTTGAAAGTTCCATTTTGGGGAGGGACCTATGGGAAACAATAAGAATCGCGATTATTTGATGAGCGATGAGATACCATTAACGCTACCGGTTATTCCTACCATTGATGTTGTGGTCTTTCCGCAGATGGTTGTGCCGTTATTGATTCTTGATGAAAAAATTATCAGGGGCGTTGAAGAGGCAGCTCAGGGATCGAAGAAGGTATTTTTATTGGCAGCGCAGCAAGACGATAATTCTTATCAATCACCGATAAGCATTAGTGATTTATACAGCGTGGGGACGGTTGGTAACATTATGCGTATTATGCATTTGCCGGAAGGTGGCATCAAAATTCTTACACAAGGGTTAGTGAAAGCTCATGTGGAAGAGGTGCTATCGGGGAATGATAATCTTCAAGTTCGGATAAAAGCAATCGATGAAAACGAGATGCTTTATGATGAAGAGAAGGTTAATGTGCAACTTAAAAGCCTTTTTGTTGCTATCGATAAAATTGCTGCTACTGGACGTATTTTTGGTCCAGACTTTCAGGCGATTCTTGGGCAAATTCAGAGTCCTGATCGTATTGCTGATTTTATTTTATCCCATCTTAATCCTTCAGTAGAACAAGCACAGAGCTTGTTAGAACGGGAGACGCTTGATCAATTATTAGCGGGGATTTGTGAATTTTTACAACAAGAATACGATATTACCGATATGCAGGAAAAAATTCACAACAATGCACGTCATTCTATTAATAAATCACAACGAGAGTACTACCTTCGTGAACAAATGAAAGCGATCCAAAAAGAATTGGGTGATGAGGGTGATTCTGATGTGGATGATCTTAAGCGTAAACTTTACGATTTGCCACTTTCAGAAGAAGCTCGTTCTGAAGGGATTAAGCAATTTAAACGGTTGCAAAAAACGGCCCCTGACTCTATGGAAGGAACGGTTATTCGTAATCACTTAGAGTGGTTATTAGGATTGCCATGGGGGACCTATACCAAAGATAACTTAAATGTTAAAAATGCGCGAGAAGTGCTTGATCATCATCATTATGGGATAGAAGAGGTTAAAGAACGCATTCTTGATTTTCTTTCTATAAAATCACTTAAAGATGATTGCAATGTACCTATCTTATGTTTTTCTGGAGCTCCAGGTGTTGGGAAAACATCACTGGGTAAATCTATTGCAGAATGTCTTGGGAGAAAATATTTTCGTATAGCACTTGGCGGCGTATGTGATGAGTCTGAAATTCGTGGACATCGTCGTACGTATGTAGGTGCGTTACCGGGAAGATTTATTCAGGCTATTCGCAAGTCGGGAAGCATGAATCCTCTTATTATTATCGATGAAATTGATAAAATTGGTTCTTCAAATCGTGGAGATCCGTCATCAGCATTACTTGAAGTACTCGATCCTGAGCAAAATAAAACCTTTTATGATAATTATCTTGGGGTTCATTTTGATCTTTCTCAGTGCTTGTTTGTTACGACAGCAAATGATTTAAGTAAGATTCCAGGGCCATTACGTGATCGTATGGAAATTATTGAGCTTTCTGGTTATACCACTGATGAGAAAGAGGTGATTGCGATGCAACATCTTATTCCAAAAGCGATTATTAATAGTGGGTTGCACGAAACCAATATTGCCATTGATAAACCGGTGATTAGCGAAATCATTCAAGGGTATACGCGTGAAGCGGGGGTTCGTGATCTTGAACGGAATATTCAAAAACTCTGTTCAAAATACGCGCGTGTTTTTGTAGAGCGCAATGAGTCAACTCAATTCAATATGGAAAATATTCATGAGCACCTTGGTCCACGAAAAATTCCTTCTGAGAATTTTATCAAAATGGATCGTGTAGGGGTTTGTAATGGGCTTGCGTGGACACCGTATGGCGGAGAAATTCTTCTGGTAGAAACAGCATTAACACATGGTTCTGGTAAGCTTCTGTTGACGGGACAGTTGGGTAAAGTGATGCAGGAATCGGCGCGCGCAGCGTTGACTTACATAAAGGCTCATGCTGAATCGTTTGGGATTGATTACAAGGCTTTCAATAATTCTGATATTCACATTCATTTACCGGCTGGTGGCATACCAAAAGATGGCCCATCGGGTGGTATTGCATTAGTTTCAGCATTGCTTTCTGCGTTCACTAAACGGGCAATTAATGGTGATTATGCGATGACCGGTGAGCTTAATCTGCAAGGAGAGGTGTTACCAATCGGTGGCATTAAGGAAAAAATTCTTGCGGCTAAACAGAATGGGTTACATCATGTGATTGTTCCAAAACTTAACCAAAAAGACTTGGTTGGGTTGGATAAGATTCATGAGGGGATGAGTATTCATTATGTTACAACTGTTAAAGAGGTAATTGATTTTGTATTACTTCCTGGGATTATTCCCGCGTAATTGATTTGATTACAAATAAAGACCCCGCATAGGTTTAAATGGGCCCATGCGGGGTCTTTTATTTTGTGGCTACAAGATACCAGAGAACAGGGCAGAGAAATTCTTCTTTAAAGATTTTTGATCTTTTAATCCTAAGGTTCCTATTTTTTTTAAAATCAATCGATTGTCAAGCGTAAACAGTTTCATGCGCACTGCTGATGGTTCTGGTAACCCGGCAGAATTAAGATCGTTAATCTGCATATCAAGCGGCCAGGCTTCCTTAAAAGAAGTTGTAATCATTGTCATGATGCTATGTTCTGCCTCGTTATTAAAATGTGATGATGACGAGATGATAAGTGCTGGGCGCTTTTTTGATTCTTTTGAGTCAGTGAATGGAAATGGTACAACAACGACATCAAACGTTTTATAAATCACGATAAGCCTCATCATCGCTTTCTGAGTTCCACTCGCTTAAGGTTGACTCTAGGGCCTTAAGGTACGTGATATCAAGTGGCGTAGCTTTTCTAATGTTGACATGTTTATCTTTGGTGATTTCGAAGATAACCCGATCCCCAGCCTTGAGGCCAAGAATTGAGCGAATTTCCTGTGGAATTGTTGCCTGAAATTTGCTTGTCAGTTTTGAATCAGCCATAAAAACTCCTAACCTTAATACCGTATTACATTATTACGGTATTAAGGTTACCTGTAAGGCGTGTTAGTTGTCAATGATTTTGCTTGCGGGGCGGGCTAATTAATGTTGGCAATATGACGGATCAAATTAAGCCTTGATGAGAAAGTAGGTCTACTTTTCTTCTTTTTTCTTTAAAATACTGCGCATATGAGAAATATGCCCGTCCATAACTTCAAGATAATAAAGTAACGAACGATATTCTTTTATGGGAATACCACTTTTTGAATAGCCCTTAAGGTCCCAGATATAGTTTTTGAGCTTTGCTCGTTCATGAGCCAGCTCCTGGATGAGTGATGAGACGTAGTCGGCCGATATGGTAATTTTTTTGTTAGGGCTTTCAAACGTTGGTTCACAGTCTTTCCAAACTTTTGATCCTGCATTCATGAGTTTGATCATGCGCTTAAAATCATACGAGAAGCCATCTCCCCCATTTTCAAAGGAGGTTGGCTCGGCATTTTTTATGAGTTCTCGCATGCGTAATTCGGCTAAATAATGGTTTGCCGGTTCATCTTTTTTATTTTTCTCACAATAATATTCATAAAAAAGATAACCGCCTCCCGCGATCATAAGTATTAAAATGAATGTTTTTATACTATTTTTTACATATCGCATACTATTTTTCAATAAGCTAAAAATTTTATGTGTGCGCAACCGTTTATTTAAAAAGCATTATTGGGCGTTTATTACCTTCCCATGCCGCACCTCTATTACAAATAGTAATATAAAAGCATGGAAAAATGCAAGGAGCTTAAACTTTTGAATCTTTTTGTTATTGTACTTGGCATTATACTGACGTTTTTTTCTGTAGCAATACTTTCCTATGTATCCATTGCCACGATGATGGGACCATGGATTGCTCCAACCTTAGTGCTTCTAGCGGCTATCTGTGCAAAGTTTAGAGTATCAAAGTCACCTTCAGATAAGGGTTATGAAGATCTTTTATTGATTCAGGCTATTGCTGCTGGCGGAGGGGTAATTGCGGTTGGCGTTGGATTTTCGTTACCCATTTTATTTTTTCTTGATCCCAAACTGTTTAATGGATGGTTACAGGACAAAGTTCATTTTTGTACGTTAATGGGCGTTATTTGCTTTGTGGGTGGCGGTTTGGGGATTGTTTGGGGGCGATATTTCTCGCATCACCTTATCGATATTGCCAATCTACCCTTTCCTACTAGCCAGATAACCTATCAATTGGCCGTGTTGCCATCAAAAGCGCGTCAGATTAAACAGCTTCTCTTTGGAGGAGGGTTTACCCTGGTTATTAGCTTCTTGCGCGATGGGATCGGTTTTATGAAAGGGGTAATCCCTAAGGTTTTGTATTTTTGTGGTGGACATATTGCATTCCCGGTGTGGCCGACCATGTGGGTTATTGGGTTTACTGCTGGATACTCCATTGCGTTGCCGCTATTTATTGGATTGCTGACGCATAAAGCAATCAAATTTGCGCTAAATTACTACTCATTTGGGTTGCCCATAGAAGCCTTTGTTACTGCGTTTTGTGCCGGTTTGATTATCAGTGAGATGCTTTTGGGGTTTTTAAGCATGGTAAACTCATTGCGCAAGAAATCGCGTAATGTCTCGACGATGTGGTTAACTATTGATCGTGTTTTGAGTTCTTTTAGAACGTATATCCAAGCACAGGGGTTAAGTGTTTTAATCGCAATGCTGTGTGCGAGTGGGTTGTTCTTTTATTTTAAGTTTTCTATCACTGCACAGATCGTTTATTTTGTACTGCTTTTTCTAGCGACGTATGAGATTAGTTTTTTAGGGGGAGAAATAGGGTTAGTTCCCTTTGGACGCTTTTCGACTTTTATTTTAATCCCGCTGATGTTGCTATTTAAACTCTCATATGTTCAGGTTACTTTTTTATGTGTTTTTTTTAGTGTCTGTGCTGCAACTGCCTCAGACTTGATCTTTGATGATAAAATTGGAGAACTTGGCTCGCTTGATCGACGCAAACTTTATATTGCTCAATGGATTGGTTTAGCAGCATCTGCGGTGAGTATTGGGATTATTTTGTATCTACTGTTTACGCATTTATCATTAGGTTCTCCGGAGTTTTTTGGGCAGCGCGGGCAGTCAAAAGCGTTGATGATTAAGACATTAGATTTCAATTTGTATGTTGTCAGTATTGGCTTAGTGTATGGGGTTATTCTTAAAAAATGTGGTATTACACCGCTTATGACATTTGGGGGCATTATTATGCCCTCGAATATCACCATCGGGTTGCTTGCCGGTGCAGTGTTATCGCGTTATGTGCAGGTTGATCGTTACATTGCGGTTTGTTCTGGCGTTTTAGTGAGTGAAGTTTTGTGGATCATGATTTCTATCGTAGCAAAGCTTTGTTTCTAAGGTTCTTTTCAGCTCGCTTGATTTATTTACGTCGTTTCTTTTATTCTTCCCGTGAACTTTAGCACCTGATGTTTATTGATTTAGTTAATGCATTTTATAAGGGAGAAGGTATGAATGTTGTTCATACGAACTTATTAAAATTGGCGATGTTTGGCATTGGGATGGTAGGATTATTTCAGCAAGTAAGTGCAATGCAGCCATCTTCTCAAAGCGGGAAAACTAAAAAAGATGTTTTTATTATGTGTATTGATCAAGCCTGGTTAGGTTCTTATGGCGTTAAAGGTGTTGATGGAATAAAAGAAACTATTCGCGCTAATTATCAAGAAGACTTTTCTCCTGCCGTAGAATTTATAGATTTTAATATACCTGAAGGATTGAGGGAAATTACGGAAGAAGATATATCTGTTGTTGTTGAAACAGCGGTGAATTTGGCGATTAAAGCGAGAACAAAGCTTCAGGAGGGTAATGTGCATATCGTTACTTGTGGTCCTGGAGGTTTTCTTACGGCAATAACGTCACATTTACTTGCTCCTAAATTTGCTAAAACGTCTGATGATGATTTAGATGATGCAATTGAATCAGATGTAGCCAAATTGTTAAAAGGAGAGTATCAGCTGGGACGTCCAGAGGGAGTTTCATGGAAAAGTCAGGTTATATCGGATGGTTACATTACTCATCATGCGCCTCAAAAAGTATATGAGGCAATGAATGATTTTGTGAACTCAGACAAAGTAGAGGCACTTGAAACAAAATTAATTAAATTTAATCATAGTGTACTTATTCCAACGATGTTAGCAGCGATACCTGGAGGAGCTGCTTTGGCTTTAGTGGCAAAGAGTTCGGTTGTTCAGCGAGCTGGAATTGCATTGGGGACATGTGCTTTAAATTTTATTAAAAGCAGACTATTTCCTGTGGTACATCAATGTACGGTTCATATCATTGGCAAACCAGAAGAAGGCATAGATAAAATTTGGGATACTGATGGTGCTACTCGAACTGAGTATAACTTTGTTGTTCCGCCACCTAAAGTTGATTCGAGAGGTTGTTTACCGTGTAGAAAACTTAAGAAGGAACTTGATCAACATCCGCGAGCTAAACAGATACTTTTTGCTGTTGTACAAAATGTTGGGAAAATAGCTTTAACTATGGCTTTAGCAGGACTTTAGGACAAGAGATTTGATTGTGTGATGGATTTTTTTGGAAGGGGATTGAAATGCGCATATTGTTTAAAAATTTATTAAGATTTTGGTTTATTGGTCTGGGGCTGTTGCTGTGGGCTGAAGGGGTTGTGGCGATGCAACATGAACCAACTGCAACACTCGAAGTTGGAGCAAAAACTAAAGTGATTATGTATCATGGTAAAAATTGGCAAGGGGCTCAAAAGTTTGATGCTAAGACTATGAAAAAGTCTATTGAAAAATATATAGCTAATGCACAGGCTATTGCAAAAAAACGTAACGTAGAGATTGGGGTTTCAATTGATTCGATACAGAGTGAGTTTAACGATTTTAAAGACTTAAATGCAGTGAGTAAAGAAATTGTTAAAGTGGCTGGAGCTATTGAGGCAGCGGCTGTAACGGGAATTACTAATCTTCACATTGTTTCTTTTAAAGAAGGAGGTGCTATTTGTGCAATGGTTTCGCAGATTCTTGCAGAAATTGGTTCACGTACAGAAACGCGTGAAAGAAGGGTAGCGGAGAATCAGAAATCATTATTGCACAAAGATTTGGCGACACGTAGTTTTACGAGAGAACAAAAAGCTGAAGTATGTTTGGTGTCTGGTACTATGCATGGTTATGAAAAATACCGACCAGGGTTTAGATTAGCTCAACATAAAAAATGTAGAAAATTAAGTGTTCTTTCTCATATGAATTTTAATACAGGTGAACATTCAGTTCGGCCTTATGGGTTCAATGTGTATTTCTCGAATATTTTAATGTCCACAGTTCCAGATCCGATTCATAAAGAAGGGGTCCTGAATTCAACTTATACAAAAAGTTTTGATGCATTTGAGTGTTCTGATAGACATAATCGAGTTGGTACCGGTACGCTTAAAAATCTGACGGTATTTATACATCTAATTGGGTCTGATTATGTTATGCTAGAAGGCCAAAAAGTTTCATTTAATCTTGATAATGTTAAAGTAGAGCAGTACTTGAGCCATGATACTGATTATGATCTCGGAGTTGATCATGGCAAAGTAGAAACCGATTGCTGTGGTTGTTGTGCTACACCTTGTCAATGGTGGGCGAAACAGTCAGACAAATATAAAGAATTTTATAAGTCAGTTGCATCGGTGGTAGCTCGTGTAGTTATTACGGTGGCTGTTGCGGTAGGGACGGGAGGAACGGTTCTTCTTCCTTTGGTCTAGAGAATTTATTTAAAATCTCATAATTCACTCTAAAACCCTCATATTTTTATTGATATGGGGGTTTTGGCATGTTATCTCCTTTTTTTGTTCATGCATTTGACTAAGTGAATAAAAGATGTAATACTTGGCTTATATAAAGCATTATTATATTTTTACAATAATTACTTAATTGGTATTTGTGTAACAAAAATATGGGCCCCGTGGGGGGGCAAATAGCTAGGGAGATAATATGATTTCAACGAGATTACGTGTTAAAGAGTTATTACGAGAACGCCGATGGACAACCAAAGTTTTGGCTGAGAAAACCGGTATGTCGGAAAGTTATTTAACACATATTAAGAACGGAACCAGACGATGGAACCAGGATGCGTTACATAAGTTGGCGGTAGCTTTTGAGCTTGAACCGGTTGATATTTTTGATCATCAACGTCAACGTACCGATATGGTTCGTCCGGCGATGAGTGCACCAGAAGGCGAAACTTATCCGCTTAATGTGGTAATTGTTCCTGTTATGGGGCAAATTCCAGCTGAACCTTCAGAATATAATAATCAGATAATGCAAGAGTCAACGGGATACAAAGGTAAATTTGTACCGGTTGTTGTAAAAGAAGAAAATAAATCATTGTTCTGTCTATTTATTGAAGATAACAGTTTAACGCCTAAGTTTTCAAAAGGTGACTTGCTGGTGGTAACACCGGGCATGTGGACCAATTCAGGTGACATGGTTGCTGTTGAATATGGAGTTCCTGGCGACGTTCAACGTATCATCGCGCAGATTAATTACATGGATGACCTGGTTGTCCTTGAATCAGTTAATCATAAAAAGGCGCCAGTAGCGTTAGTTCGTAATAAAGATTATTTCAAAATTATCGGTAAAGTAACGCATCGATTTCAAGAACTTGATGCAAAATAATTGAGGCCCCTAGTAATATAGGGACTTTTTCTTTAGGGGGCTTTTTGCCCCCTTTTTTTGTTGCTTTTTTTTATCATTTTTTTATAATGGATTCTTATTGTTATTACCATAAAGGTAATGATATCTACAGGTCCCGTTAGTAAACACCGTGTTTACTATCTCCCTGTGCGCCGACGTAGGCGACAACATACACAAACATATTCATTTAATTATGATTTGGGAGAACCATTATGAACAAATTACCAAGGTATGAAGCTTTGGTGTTAGTGCCAACCGAAAGCACTAATGACGATATTTCAACTATTGAGCGTCAGATTGATGATATCTGCAGTAAATCTGAAGGTTCAATGATTTCATTCGACCGTTGGGGTAAATACCAACTATGTTTTCCTGTAAGAAAACATAGCTATGGAGTATACCTTTTGGTTCGTTTTGAAGTGACTAAGGAAAAGGCTCCTCAGGTATTAAAGACTATCGACACTCTGCTTAAAGTTAAACACAATGAGTTGGTGATGCGTTATGTTATTTCTAAGATGAGTCCAAAATCTTCCTTAGAGTATGAGAAGCCAGAATCACTTGACGCTACAAGAGATACTAACCTTGAACTCAAAGAAGAAGCTAAAATTGAGCATCTGCTTGATACTGTTGAAGCATCAACACCTCGACGTGCTCAACGTGAAGTTTCTGAAACTCCAGAAGTTTCTGCTGATGTAGTTGAAACTGAAGGCTCTGAGAGCGTTGAATAGTCATACATTCGTCATAAGGATTTAAGATGTCAAAAAGATTTAAACTAAGAGTTAGTATGCGCCTTGTTAAAAAGAAGACCCGCAAACAATCATTTAATGCTCCAAAACATTGCCGCTTTTGTACCACTGCACAACAAGAGTCATTGCTTGATTTTAAGAATGTTGGGTTATTGAAAAACTTCTTAACTGAGCGTTTTAAAATTCTTCCATCACGTGTTTCTGGAAATTGCTTTTTTCATCAACGTGAGTTAGCAAGAAATATCAAAACTGCACGTAGTATGGCATTATTGCCGTACTGTGCAATTCATCACGTATAACGAATTTTGAATGTTACGAAGGGACTGTATTTACAGTCCCTTCATTCTTTTTTGGTAAGGGGGCGTATTTTATGTACAAGGGATATAAGGATAAATTATTATGAATAAACGATTAGATATAAGAAATATAGCTATTATAGCTCACGTCGATCATGGCAAGACAACGTTAGTTAATGAAATGCTTAAACAATCTGGTACTATGAAAGAAATGGCGGATCGCGTCATGGATTCTAAGGATCTTGAGCGTGAACGTGGAATTACCATTCTTGCTAAAAATACTTCTATTAAGTTGCCTGAAGGGACAATTAACATTGTTGATACTCCGGGTCACTTAGATTTCAGTGGAGAAGTTGAACGTACATTACAGATGGTTGAAGGTTTTCTTCTCTTGGTTGATGCCGCAGAAGGACCATTGCCAGGTACTCGTTTTGTTTTACGTAAAGCGCTTGCACTGAATTTAAAACCGATTGTTGTTATCAATAAAGTTGACCGTAAAGATGCAGACATTGAACGTACTGAAGGTCTTATCCAAGATCTTTTCCTTGATCTTGCTACCCATGAAGACCAGTTGGTTTATCCGGTTTTATACGGTTCATCACGTGCTGGTTACATGTCAAAAGATAAAGAAGCTCGTTCAGGTACCTTACAACCATTGTTTGATACGATCAGAGAACAGATTCCTGAGCCGACTGAAACAAAATCTAACTTGCAGCTTTTAATTATTAACCTTGATTACTCAGATTACCTTGGACGTATCGGTGTAGGCCGTGTGTTTAATGGTACCATCACGGTTGGTCAACAAGTTATTGCTTGTAAGGGCGATACGGTAAGTAAGACGCTTCGTGTTACTAAGCTTTATACCTTTGAAGGCATAATTCGTAAAGAAACTGAAAAAGCTTCATTTGGTGATATTATTGCTATCGCAGGGTTTAATGATGAAATAACGATTGGGTCGACTGTTTGTGATATAGAACATCCAGATCCAGTTGATTATCGTGATGTTGATGAGCCAACATTGTCCATTGATTTTTCCGTTAATAACTCGCCTTTCTCAGGAAAAGAAGGTTCATTGGTTACGTCACGTCAAATTAAAGAACGTCTTGAAAAAGAAATTAAAACTAACCTTGCACTTCGTGTAGAAGGTAATTCAGTTGGTGATTCATTTAAAGTATCAGGCCGTGGTCAATTGCACATTGGTATTCTTGTAGAAGAAATGCGCCGTGAAGGCTTTGAATTACAACTCTCAGCACCTGAAGTTATTTATAAGACAATTGATGGTGAAAAGTGTGAACCGTTTGAGCGTCTTATGATTGACGTTGAAGATACTTATCAAGGTATTATTATGGAAAATCTTGGTAGACGTAAAGCGATCATGGAAAATCTTGAACCATACGGCTCAAATAAAGTTCGTCTTGAATTTAAACTTCCAGCTCGTGGCTTGATCGGTTTTAGAAGTATGTTCCTTACTGAAACACGTGGTACTGGTTTGATGAGTCATCAGTTTCTTGGGTATTTCCCTTATGCTGGACCAATTCAAAAACGTACTAAGGGTTCTATGGTTTCTATGGAAACGGGGAAAGTTACCGCGTATGCTTTAGATAATCTTCAAGAACGTGGCACCTTATTTGTTAAACCACCTGACGTTGTTTATGAAGGCATGATCATGGGTGAAAATAGCCGTGATAATGACTTAGAAGCAAATCCAACCAAAGAGAAAAAGCTTACTAATATGCGTGCTTCTGGATCTGATGATTCAGTTAAGCTTACACCACCAAAAGTGATGACGCTTGAAGAAGCTATGGATTGGATCAATGACGATGAGCTTATTGAAGTAACACCAATCAGTATTCGTTTACGTAAACGTGGCCTTAAGCCTCATGAGCGTAAACAACAACGTTCATAAGAACGGCTGTTAGCTGAGAATAATTATCGTACGGGCCCGATATGTAAAACACATCGGGCCCGTATTGTATTTAATGTGAATTATATGCTTAAATCCAACATAAAGCCGTATTGCTTTTATTTTTGAGCATGCTATATTGCCTGGGTTATTGCATTATTATTTTTCATTTCTAAAGGATTTATGACTATGATTAAGAACAAAATTATTGCGTTGAGCTGTGCATTGTTAATGGCTACCGGTTCAGTTCGTCCAACAGAAACAGCTGATATTTCTGCGACCAGAAAAAACTTAAGCAAAGTGTTTCATGTTGCTGCATTGGCGAGCGTTGTTCCAACATGTTTAGTGCTTCAGTCGATGTATGCGACTAATACAAGTGATAAAATATTAGGTGCAGCAAAGCTAGGTGAAGGAAAGTTGGCTAAAGTAAAACTTGCTTTGGTAGCATCTGTTCCACTTGTCTTACAAGTTATTTCAGATTTTATTGCGAAAAATAGTAAGACCGATATGTTCTGGAATGTAGCAAAAATATCAGCTGGTGAAAGTGCTGCTTATTTATTTATGCGTGGTCCAGAATCATCAGTATATAAGAAACTTGAACCATTAGCTCAAAAACTAGCAACGCTTGGTAATAAAAAATAAATAACGTTTAACGTTATACTCTAGAATACTTTCAAGGCCGGATGTAAAACCCCGGCCTTTTTTTGCGTCCAGCCCCATGAAAAAACTATGCGTGTAGATTCTTCTGTGTCATCCTAAAAAAGTTTAGTATCATACTTACTGTGCTAAAAACGATCTAAAAAGGAGATAGTGTTGAGGTGTAGGTTGTTGCTGCGTTTTATTTTTCATAGCTTATTATTGTGGATATTATTGCCAAATGATATCCATTCGACGATTACACTTACGCATCCAGGAGTTGAGATTGTGCTTGCTCAGGGGCGTGTTAAGTTGGATTCATTGGCTCAAGTAAAAGGCTTACATACAAATTCTTTTGTGCAAACACAAAGCCCTTTGCGATTTATCAATAATTCTTTTGAAGAGCGTTATAACACATCGATCATATTTGATAAAAATAATATTTTAGAAACATCTAAAGACTTTCCCTTACGTGCATGTGATTTACCAACAGACTTTACGGTTTCTGAGCAGTGCTATCTTCGTACGTTAAGTAATGCGATTCAGTATGGAAGCAGGACTACGAGTAATGCATTACTCTACAATGCAAATACACTTGTCAATCATGCTTTAGCGATACAACAAAACACGGTTAATTTAAGTGACTTAGTCGATGTTGTTTCGCAAAATAGTAGCGCCATGATATACAGTATTCGAGTTAATAGTGCCGCATTAGTTTCTAGTAGTGCATTGTTAAGAGTTGTCAGTAATGTGGTTTCTTTGAATGCAGCAACATTGGTAACGCATACTCTGGGGATACAGCAGAATGCGTTAAATATAGGTGACTTAGCCGATGTTGTTTCGCAAAATAGTAGCGCCATGATTTATGCAAATCGAGTTAATAGTGCCGCACTTGTGTCCGGATATAGTGTGAACAGTAATGCCA
>CAYHBO010000012.1:35008-37145 GCA_964354855.1 uncultured Pseudomonadota bacterium
CCAACAGGGGCTAAAGGACCAACAGGGGCGACTGGCCCAACAGGATCTAAGGGCGCAACAGGAGCTAAGGGAGCTACGGGTCGTAGCGGGTTAGCAAGAGCAATTGGGCAGAGAGATTTTACTGATTTAATCAACGTTAGAGAGTTAGATGGTTCTCCCCGAGTTGGTGATCGCGTGGATAGTAATGCCTTAATTTGTTCAGGTCCGGTTTACCTTAACACTGATCATTGGTTTTCTTCTGATGCAACTTTAACCTTTTCTGGCGGGACGACGGTTTATGGGAATGGTCATTCGGTAACATTTGCGCGTAATAATAATTTTATTACCGTTGTACCAGGTGCCAAAGTTGAGTTTCGCAACGTGGTTTTTAAGGAATTTTCTGATGACGCATTTAATCTAGGTTCGGGAGCTACGGTGATTTTTGGTGATCAGACAACATTAGAAGTGATGTATTCACAGTCATTGTCCAAAGACCTTATTTTTACCGGGAACACCGTCATGAATGGTTTTGGTAACTCCATGAACTTAGGATCGTCAACCCTGAATGTTGTTGGGTCAAGCTCATTAAAGGTTAAAAATTTTGTTTTACAAGGGGTTCAAGATCATAATATTAATGTTGCTTATAACGGTGCATTGTTACTTCAGGACGTTAAATTACTGCTATCACAAGATTATTCATTTACTTCAGGGCGTTGTGTTTTTGAAAATCAAGTTCTTATTTCAGGAGGTAAGGAGTTTAAGTATACAACAACAAGCACCTCTATGATTAAATCGTTAGGAACGGTATGTTTTGATCATCAAACGACTTTTAGTTATGACCCGGTCATAGCTAAAAATAATCTTTTTGCTATGGAAGATGTTACCTCCGTATTGTTTTTAAATAGCTGTACGATAAAGGCTTCTAAAGTAGGATTGAAGCTAACGCGAGGGACCTTGATGGTAGATAATTATAATGCGCTCTTTAATGATTCTGCATCCTATGTAACACAAGGGTTTATGTTTGGTAGTGGTATTGTTGCTGATAGTTTAAATGTTGTTATATTTCCAGGGGCATCGCTTGATCTTAAGAGTGGTTTTTTGAGTTATAACAACGTAAATGCGTAGCGAGGTCAATGGGTACTTTGAGTTTTATTGATTTTTTTTATTCGATTTCGTTATATAAAAAACACTATGTGAAAATTGTTGAAAAGAAATTTTTGTGTAGTGGCATGATATACGTTGAACTATACATAAATAAATAGTTATAAAACTATCTAGAAAAGGAGATAGCGTTGAGTGGAGTATCTATATTGAATTTTTTGAGTCGATGTTTTTTGATATTAGTGATGTTGAATGGAAATTTATATTCAACCATTACACTCAGTAACCAAACAGCTGGAGTAGTGCTTGCAAATGGAAAGATTCGGTTTGATTCTTTATCGCAGATAAAGGGATTACGAAATGATTGTTTTGTTTGTGACCCGCATTCATCTTCGATTATCGAATATGACTTAGATGGCCATATAAAAGGGATTATGCTGTCAGCAATGTCGAAAAAAATATATGATTTTCAAGAAAAAAATAGTATTTTTGAGACATCAAAAGAATTACCGTTGCGCTCTTGTGATATTATGACATTCTCAGATAGTGAGCAACAGTGTTATCTTCGTACTTTTAGTAATGCGATCCTTTATAATTCGACAACATTAGCAAAACAAGCGACGGCAATTATTCAGAACACTATCGATATCAATGGCGTAAATATTTTGGTTCGGTTTAATAGTAATGCTTTGGTTTATGGTGATAGGGTAAACAGTGGTGCTTTACTATATGGAGACCGAGTAAACAGTTCTTCACTTGTTTACGGTGATCGAGTTAATAGTAATGTGTATTCGCTTATAAGATTTATAAGCAACGCATCGTTGTATAGTAATCGTGTTAATAGTACTGCGTTGCTCTATGGAGATAGAATCAATAGTGTGTCATTATTGTATGGTAGCCGCATTACGAGTAATGCATTAGTCAAAAATACAACAACAATAGCTTCGCATGCTTTGGCGATTCTCCAAAATTCGGGAGATATCGCGGGTCTTACTGATGTCATACATCAGAATAGCAGTGCTATGATATATGCAGATCGCGTTAATAGTAATGCTCT
>CAYHBO010000012.1:37245-38613 GCA_964354855.1 uncultured Pseudomonadota bacterium
GATCGCGTTAATAGTAATGCTCTTCTTGCTTTACCATTAGGTGGTGGCGGTGGTGGAATTAGTAATGAATTTATTCCATTTACTTGTTCTGGTCCAGTCTATATTAATACTGATCATTGGTTTTCTTCTGATGCAACCTTAACTTTTTCTGGCTCGACGATAGTTCATGGGAATGGGCACTCGATTACCTTTGCGCGCAATAATGGTTTTATTACAGTAGCTTCTGGTGCTCGGGTTGAACTTCGTAACATTGTTCTTAAGGACTTCTCTGATGCAGCTTTTAGTTTAGGTTCAGGCGCTCAACTTATTTTTGGTGATCAGACAACGCTTGAAATGATGTATTCACAGCCATTATCTAAAAATTTAACGTTTATTGGTCATACCTTTATGAATGGCTTTGGAAATAGCATAAATTTAGGATCATCAACGTTGAATATTGTAGGTCCGAGCTCTTTGAGGGTTCAAAATCTTGGGTTGCAGGGAGTTCAAAATCACAGTATCAATGTTGCTTATGATGGCATGTTGGGCTTACAGAATACTGATTTATTTCTCTCTCAAGATTACTCATTTACCTCGGGGCGTTGTGTATTTGAAAATCAAGTAAAAATCTCAGGTGGGCATGAGTTTAGATATACAACAACAAGCACCTCGATGATTAAACCGTATGGAACAGTATCTTTTGAAAATGGAACTACGTTGCATTATAATCCACCGGTTCTAAATCGTGATCTTTTTGCGATGGAAAATGCAACATCAGTCTTATCGTTGCATGGTGCTACCATTATAACTTCTACCGTAGGATTGCGATTAACAAGAGGAACGTTGACATTAGACAGTCATAACGAGTTATTTAATGATTTTGCGCTTACATCAACGGAAGGGTTCTCTTTTGGTAATACTATTGGGGATAATGATCTAAGTATCGTTATGCTTCCAGGAGCATCGCTTGAATTGAAGAGTGGATTTTTGAATTATAATAACGTGAATTCATAGTTGTTTCCTTAAGGAATAAAAAAAGTTTTTAAAGCTTGTACCCCTCTACTCGGCCCAAGAGGGCCTCTATCCAGTCGTCGCAACGCTATGGCGGACAGGTCGTGGTAAACGGCATACTGAGTGTTTTCTTAAGTCTTAACTGCATTTATTGAGCAGTTATAAAAATTTCGATTGTTAAAAAATGCAATTTTCTATTGTGTTATAAATTGCAAGCTAGGAAAGTTTGTGTTATTTGTAAAGAGGAAATCTGCTGGAGTAATCTTGGATAAAAAGGAAAAAGGATTTACGGTGTTTTATATAAAAAAACTATGTACGTTAATTGTAGTATGGGTTTTTACTGGTTGTACTACCTATCCTGGAATAGTGGTAGATGAT
>CAYHBO010000013.1:0-16520 GCA_964354855.1 uncultured Pseudomonadota bacterium
GAGCAGCTGATTTGTAATCAGCAGGTCGCTGGTTCAAGTCCAGTTGCCAGCTCCAGTAGATTCTTTTAGACAATATTTCGTACGATTTCGGCTTCCCCGCGTAATCTTGTAAAAAAGATGCTTGACTATTTATTAAAAAAGTAAAAAAAACAGTAGATTTATTTATTAAAAAGTGTTTAATTACAGGGTAAAGATTATTGAGTGAAAGTTTTCGGGCGGAGTCTATTTAATTCAATAGAAACTGTGCCCACGTAGCTCAGCTGGCAGAGCACTTCCTTGGTAAGGAAGAGGTCACCGGTTCGAATCCGGTCGCGGGCTCCATTATTTTCACAGGGTTAGGTCGATATTTTATACGGTTTAAAAGAAAGTTCCTCGTATGGCAAAAAATAGAACAGTTATTCACTTAGAATGTGAGTCATGCAAGCTGAGAAATTACAGCACATTGGTTTCAAAGAAGAGAGCCTTTGGTAAATTGGCGTTGAATAAGTATTGTGCTAAATGTAGATTGCATAAAAACCACAAAGAAACTAAATAACTTGCTGGGTCAGTAGCTCCAATGGTAGAGCAGCGGACTCCAAATCCGCCTGTTGGGGGTTCGAGTCCCTCCTGGCCTGCCAGTCAATTTGAAAAGGTGAATAATGAATAAAGTCTTGTCTTTCATCAATGAAATTAAAGTTGAATTGCAAAAAACTTCTTGGCCTAATCGCAATGATGTGATTGGAGCTATGATAATTGTTTGTATCTTAACCTTTGTTTATGCTGTGATTCTTGGGTCTATGGATTTTTTCTTTAATTACCTTATCAATAAATTTATTTTTTAAAGAAGAAGTATGTTGGTTAAACATCAGTTGTTGCAGGATTAGAGTTTGCTATGAAACGTTGGTATGTCGTACAGGTTTATACGGGCTTTGAAGAAGCAGTGAAAGCTGATTTGGAAAAGCATATTAAGTCAGATAACCTTGAAGAGCTTATCGATAAAGTTTTAATTCCCACAAGCGAAATAGCAAGTTTCTTTTGTGTCGAAGAAAATAAATCGAAAAAAGAGGTTATTTTCCCAGGGTATATTCTTGTTCATATGGAGATGATCGGTGAGGCATTTCGACTTGTGAACACCACTCCAAAAGTTGCAAGATTTTTGGGAGGAGAAAGCCCTGTTGCCATCTCTGAAAAAGAAGTTGATCGTATTTTTTCCCAAATGGAAGGTAAGGTTCAGCTTTCTAGTGAAAAATCACCGTTTGTTATTGGCAATGAAGTTCATGTATCGAGCGGACCATTTTCAGGTTTTGTTGGTATGATTGATAAAGTTGATGATGACAAAGGAAGACTTACCGTTATGGTAAGTATTTTTGGAAGGCTTACGCCAGTTGAGTTGGGATTTGATCAGGTCAAGAGATAGTGGTTATTGAATTAAGTCTGCTTATTTATTGTTTAATGTTAAAACTAAATTACGATTAGGTGAGTTTATCATGTCAAAGAAAGTTATTAAAGCTACGATTAAGCTGCAAATTCCTGCAGGTGGCGCAACGCCTGCACCTCCAGTGGGCTCATCTTTAGGACAACATCAAGTAAATATCATGGATTTTTGTAAAAAATTTAATGCCTTAACGGCGAATAGAAAAGGTGAAACGGTTCCAGTGTTTATTACTGTTTATACCGATAAAACCTATGAGTTTATTACAAAAACACCTCCTGTATCAGAGCTTTTGCGTAAGAGGGCGAATATTCAAAAGGGATCAAGTAACCCAGGAAAAGAAACCGCTGGAAATATTAAAATGAAAGATATTGAAGAAATCGCTAAAATTAAAATGGTTGATTTGAATGCGAATGACTTAGAGGCAGCAAAAAAAATTGTTGCAGGTAGCGCTCGTAGTATGGGCTTGGCTGTTGTCGATTAAGTGTGAATCTTTTTAAATTACAAGGTTATTATGAATAAGGTTGGAAAAAAACACGTTGACGCGAAAAAAAGATTAGCTGAAGCTGATATCTCAACTTGGCAAAAAGCGCTTGATTTTGTGGTTAAGAATGCTCATACAAAATTTGATGAATCAGTTGATGTAAGCGTTGTTCTTGGCATAGACCCTTCAAAGGGTGAGCAGGTTGTCCGTGGATCAGCTCTTTTGCCTAATGGAACTGGGAAAAAAGTTAAGGTTCTTGTTTTTGCAAAAGGCGCTTACGCTGAAGCTGCGAAAAAGGCTGGGGCTGATTATGTTGGCTTAGAAGACTTTATCGAAAAAATAGAACAAGGTTGGCTTGATTTTGATGTGAGCGTTGCTACGCCAGATCTCATGGGTATTGTTGGGAAAATAGCTAAAATCTTGGGGCCAAAAGGTTTGCTTCCAAACGTTAAAGTTGGGACGGTTACTTTTGATGTAGCGTCTATGGTTAATGATCTTAAACAAGGACGAGTTTCTTTCCGTAATGATAAAGGTGGTGTTTTACATGCGCCATTCGGAAGAGTTTCTTTTGGTGTTGAGAAATTAAAAACTAACCTCGCTAGTTTTTTGAAGGCATTACAGGCTAGTAAACCTGCTTCCTCAAAAGGGAAGTTTTTGAGGAAAATTGTTATTTCTTCAACCATGGGCGTTGGTATACAGATAAGTCCAGATGAAGTTATTTAACAGGCAAAGGTTGTACTCATGAATCGTCAAGAAAAAGAAGTTGTTGTATCTGACTTAAAAAAACTTTTTACCGATTTTAACTCAGCGTTTCTTGTTAGTTACAAGGGCTTAAACGTTGAATTATTACAGATATTAAGAAGAGATTTGCGCAAAGAAGGTGAAGTTTTTAAAGTTACCAAAGCTAGATTAATGAAGCGAGCTGCCAGAGATGTTGGGCAGAATGAACAATGGTTTAGTGATTTGCAAAATGATTTCAAAGGACAAATTGGTCTTATTTTTTCATCGTCCGATATTTCTTTGATTTCAAAAAAACTTGTTACGTTTGCGAAAGCGCATGAAAAATTACAAATTATTTCAGCGCTTGCTGCATCAAAGGTTTATTCAATTAATGATATAAGGATTATTGCGTCATTGCCTCCAAGAGAGCAATTATTGGCAATGGTTCTTGGCACTATGAAGGCTCCTATAACAAGTTTTGCACAAGTGCTTAATGCTGTGCTTGTTAAACTAGTTGTAGTACTTCAAGAAGTAGCAAAGAAAAAAGAGTAATTAAGTATATAAATATAGTTAGTTTTAAGTAAATTGTGTTAGTGATCTGTTGTTAATGTTAAGGAGTTTACTCAATGTCTACGACTAAGAAACTTATTGAAGAAATTGGTAATATGTCGGTTAAAGATCTTGCCGATTTGGTTAAAGAACTTGAAACAGCGTTTGGTGTTTCTGCGGCTTCAGCCGTAGCAGCAGCACCTGCAGCAGCGGTAGCAGTAGCTGCTCCAGCTGAAGAAAAAAATGAGTTTAAGGTTACTCTTAAAGAATCTGGTTCAGATATGATCAAGGTTATTAAAGCTCTTAGGTCGATCACAACTCTTTCATTGGGTGATGCGAAAAAAGCAGTAGAAGAAGTTCCTTATCTTGTGGCTCCAGCAGCACCAAAAGAAGAAGCTCAAAAAATGAAAAAAGCGCTTGAAGAAGCCGGAGCAAAAGTCGAGCTTAGTTAATAAGCTTTCTTCTTATCATTATTATTTAGCTTTTTTAAATGTAATGTAAGGACCCATTTTAGATCAAGTATATTGGTTTAAAATGGGCTCCTTTTGTCTATTATTGATTGTAGTTGTTTATTGTAGAATTTGGCGTGGTTGGAAAAAATATTTCACTACCTTTCTTATAGTTTTTAGGAGCGATTGAATGTTTCAATTTGGAAGAGGTAAAGGTATTTTAAGAAAGTATTTTGGAAAGATTAAAGAGACTGTTTCGTTACCTAATCTAATAGAAGTCCAATCTAATTCGTTTAATGATTTTATACAGATTGATTCTTTACCTGTTGAACGTCAAAATGTCGGACTTGAAAAGGTTTTTAGAGATATTTTTCCAATTAAACATAATGAGAATATTTCTCTTGAATATATTAGTTATGAATTGGGTGATTGGGCGTGTGTTTGCGGGACACTTTCAGGGATACAAAATAGATACAAATGGAATTGTATCTCCTGCAAAAAAGGTGGTTGTAGCCGTTTAGAAAAAAATACATGTACTTCATGTAAAAAAACTGCTGCTCAATATATTACCTGTAAAAAATGTTTTTCACGTGTTTCACTAAAAGTTAGTGCTTCTGTTGATGAATGTCGTTATAGTGGAAAAACTTTTTCTATGTCACTTAAGGTTAAGATGCAGCTTGTCAGCTGGGACATTAATCCACAAACATTGGCTAAAACAATTCGTGATATAAAAGAACAAAGTATCTTTTTCTGTGATCTTCCAATAATGATTGATCTTTATGAGGATCAACAAAATCGTATTAAAATTGGAAGTCAGGGAACGTTCCTTATCAATGGTGTTGATCGAGTTGTTGTTAGTCAGATGCATCGTGCACCAGGTGTTGTTTTTTCTCTTAGTAAAAAAACAAAAGACTTAAGAGGTCTGCCATACCACTTAGCACGTGTTATTCCTTCTCGTGGAGCTTGGATTGATTTTGAATTTGATCACAATGATTTGCTTTATGTTCGTATTGATAAAAAAAAGAAAATATTGGCAACAACTTTCTTACAAGCTATTGGCTTAGAACGTGCGGCTATTCTTTCTACTTTTTATGATTTTGAAACAATTACGGTTAAAAAAACTATTTTTTATAAGAAAGTTGATAAAGCTTTAATAGGACAACGTCTTGAAGCAGAGGCATTACCAAAAGAACATGAAAGCCTTCTTGTTGTAGGGAAGCGCTTAAATAAAGCTGATGTTGACTTGCTTGTTAAAGAGGGAATTAAGACTCTTACCGTAAGAAAAAATAGTTTAGTTAATAAAATTATTACTCATGATTTGGTGAGTCAGGAAACTGGAGAAGTTATTCTTCAACAAGGAATGATTTTAAATGAGGAATTGATTGATTATCTTGAATCTTTGGACAATTCAAGTTTTAGTCTTATTCAATCGTCTGGTTATGTTCTTCAGCCGACAATAGCATTAACCTTTGGTCAAGATACAAATACTACCAAAGAGGAAGCTCTTAAAGATGTTTACAGTAAGTTAAAGCCTGGAGATGTTCCTACATTAAAAATTATGGAAGAATATATTCATGATTTATTCTTTAATACTCGCTTTTATGATTTAACCATTGTCGGGCGTATTAGAACTAATAGAAAATTAGGTTTATCTATTGATCGAAGCATTACGCATTTAACTAAAGAAGATATTATTGCTACTGTACGATATCTTATTGGGCTAAAAGAACGCGGAGAAGGTGAGCTTGATGATATTGATCATCTTGGAAATCGTTGCGTTCGGTTAGTTGGTGAGTTATTACAAAGTCAGCTTTATGTTGGATTTTCACGTATTGAACGTATTGTGAGAGAGCGATTTAGATTGCAAGAGAGTTATGCTGCTTTAATGCCATATGATTTCTTAAACGTAAAGCCACTTGCTGCAGTTTTAAGGGAATTTTTTGGAACAGGGCAACTTTCTCAATTTATGGATCAAACTAATCCGTTAGCAGAAATGGCACATAAACGTAGATTGTCAGCACTTGGGCCCGGTGGTATTTCACGAGAGCGTGCGACCTTTGAAGTTCGAGACGTTCATTCTTCGCATTATGGTCGTATTTGTCCTATTGAAACGCCAGAAGGGCAAAATATTGGTCTTATTTCATCATTGGCTACTTATGCACGAGTTAATGAGCTTGGTTTTATAGAAACTCCTTATCATAAAGTTGAAGATGGTACAGTTCAATCAAGTGCTATTTATATGGATGCGTTTGAAGAGCAAGGTAAAGTTATTGGACAAGCTGCTACCGGTTTGGATAGTAAAAATCGCATTAAAGATGAACAGGTCTTTGTTAGAAAAGATGGAAATATTTTTGTTGTAGATAAAGATAAAGTTTCTTATTTGGATGCCTCACCTAAACAGCTATTTTCGGTTCCAACGGCATTAATTCCATTTTTAGAACATAATGATGCAAACCGAGCTTTGATGGGTTCGAACATGCAACGACAAGCGGTTCCTTTAATTAAATGCGAAGCGCCAATTGTTGGTACTGGTATGGAGCGAGATCTTGGTTCTCTGGCTGGAGCGGTTGTTCTTGCTAAAAACTCGGGTTCAGTGGTTTATGTTTCTGCAGAAAAAATTGTTGTTCGAGTAAGTAAAGAACATGAAAGTGAAAGCGACTTAATGTTTAAGTCGGTAGATATTTATGAGCTTAAGAAATTTGGACGATCAAGTCACAATACATGGATTCACTATAAGCCAATTGTTAAAGTTGGTGATACAGTCAATAAAGGTGATGTATTAACTGATGGTGCTGCGACTAGTAATGGTGAACTTGCATTAGGAAGTAATATTTTAGTTGCATTTATGCCATGGCATGGATACAACTTTGAAGATGCTATTGTTGTAAGTCGACGTCTTGTTTCTGAGGATGTTTTCTCCTCGGTTCACGTTGAAGAATTTGTTGTAGAAGCTCGAGACACTAAGTTAGGAGCGGAAGAAATTACGCGAGATATTCCTAATGTTTCTGAAAAGAGCCTTTCATCTTTAGATGAAGATGGTATTGTAAGAGTTGGTACCAGGGTTAGTCCTGGAGATATTCTTGTCGGCAAAGTTACACTCAAAGGTGACGTACAAGTTTCTCCTGAAGAAAAGCTTTTACGAGCAATTTTCGGAGAAAAATCGCGAGAAGTAAGAGATACTTCTTTGCGTGTACCACCTGGAGTTGAAGCTACCGTTGTAGATGTTAAGGTTTTCTCTCGTAGCGGAATTAGAAAAGATAAGCGTTATAAAGATATGGTTCAAAAAGAGGCCAAAAAAATAGAAGAAAACTTCTCTTATCAGCTTAATATTGCTCAAGACAGCATTAAAATAATTGTGATGGATCTTTTACTTAAACAAAAAGTTAAGAGTGCTCCACATGATGCGCTGCTTAAAAAAGATGGGCTAACTAAGGCTATTCTTGATAAATCTCTTTTACAAGACTTACTTAAGATAGAAACAACTGATAAACAGGTAAATGAGCAATTGAGTCATTATATGGCTATGCTTGATTCTCAAGTACACGTTTTAACAGCACTCAAAGAAGAATTTATTAGCAAATTACGTAAAGGCGATGAGCTTCCTTCTGGTGTTATTAAAATGATTAAAGTTTATGTTGCTACAACACGTAGATTGTCGGTAGGTGATAAAATGGCAGGTCGACATGGAAATAAAGGGGTTGTTTCTCGTATTGTTAACATAGAAGACATGCCGTATCTTGAAGATGGAACCGCCGTTGATATTGTTTTAAATCCACTTGGTGTTCCTGGTCGTATGAATATTGGACAGCTTTTAGAAACTGTACTAGGTATGGCGGGTAAAACACTGGGTAATCAGTTGGCAAAAAAAATAAAAGATATGAGTGAGAGTGAGCTTAGAATTCAATTATCTTCTTATTATGGTAAAGATTTCATCAAGAGCATGGAAGAACTACATGGTAAGGAGATCCTTGATACTATAGCAGAAACAACCATGAAGAGAGGGGTTGCAAGCAAGACCCCTGTTTTTGAAGGTGCTGACTATGAAACTGAAATTAAGCCAATTCTTGCTCAAGCTAACTTGCCAAGCAATGGAACTTTTACATTGTACAATGGTCAAACAGGAGAAGCATTTGATCAGCCGGTGACCGTTGGTTACATCTATATGATGAAACTTAATCACTTGGTTGATGACAAATTGCATGCGCGTTCTGTTGGGCCATACTCTTTGATTACTCAGCAACCATTAGGTGGTAAAGCTCAGTTCGGGGGGCAACGTCTTGGGGAAATGGAAGTCTGGGCGCTCTTTGCTTATGGTGCTGCATATACGTTGCAAGAGATGCTTACCATAAAGTCTGATGATACCAATGGAAGAATTAAGGCGTATGAGGCAATCATTCGTGGGGATGAAATTCCAGAACCTGGAATCCCTGAATCTTTTAATGTACTGGTTAAAGATCTTCAAGGTCTTGGGTTACAAGTAGATCTCTTTAAAACGAGCAAGGAGCTTATCAGTGAACAATAAAATACTTGAAAGATTTAAAGAATATATTAGTTCTACGCAATTTAATGCTGTTCGTGTTGGTATTGCTTCGCCTGAAAAAATACGTTCTTTGTCGTATGGTGAAGTAAAAAAGATTGAAACGATTAACTATCGTACGCTTAAACCTGAGCGTGATGGGTTGTTTTGTGCCCGTATTTTTGGTCCAACAAAGGATTGGGAATGTAACTGCGGTAAATACAAGCGTATGAAGCATCGCGGTGTGACATGTGAAAAATGTGGTGTTGAAGTTATTCAATCACGTGTAAGACGTGAACGAATGGGTCATGTCAATCTTGTGTCTCCAGTTTGTCATATCTGGTTTTTAAAGGGTATTCCGAGTTATCTAAGTCTTATTATGGGTATGACGGTAAGAGATTTAGAGCGCGTTGTTTATTTTGATAGTTACATTGTTGTGCATCAAGGAAATTCACCTTATCCTCAAAAAACTATTTTAAGTAGTCAAGAGTATGAAGAATACGCAATGGCTCATGATGAAGATATTCAGTTTAAAGCTGGCATGGGCGCGGAAGCGATTAAAGATCTTTTATCAAAAATTGATCTTAGTTTTGAAATTCGTAAAATTGAAGAAGAATCAAAGAAGATTACTTCAATTGCGGTTAAACATCGTGCGGCAAAACAACTAAAAGTTCTAACAAGTTTATTACAAGCAAATATTCGTCCTGAATGGATTATGCTTGAAGTTTTACCAGTTATTCCACCGGATCTTCGTCCATTAGTTCCTTTAGAAGGGGGACGATTTGCGAGTTCCGATCTTAATGATCTGTATCGACGGGTATTGAACCGAAACATCAGGCTTCGTCGTCTTATTGATCTTGAGGCTCCTGATGTCATTATCAAAAATGAAAAAAGAATGCTTCAAGAATCAGTTGATGCTTTAATTGACAATGGAAGAAGAGGTCAGCCTATACGCGGATCAAATCGTCGACCGCTTAAATCATTAAGTGAAATGCTTCGTGGTAAACAAGGTCGATTCAGACAGAATCTTCTTGGAAAACGTGTCGACTATTCAGGTCGTTCTGTGATTGTTGTAGATCCAGAATTACAAATGCATCAATGTGGATTGCCAAAGTCCATGGCACTTGAATTGTTTAAGCCGTATGTTTATGTTGAATTACAGAAGCGTGAAGTTGCTGCTAATTTACGTGTAGCAAAGAAGATGGTTGAAGACATGATTCCGCAAGTTTGGGAAGCGTTAGAAGAAGTGGTTAAAGATAGACCAGTTCTTCTAAATCGTGCTCCAACGTTGCATAGGCTTGGTATTCAGGCGTTTTATCCTATTCTTGTAGAAGGTAAAGCTATTAAAATTCATCCGTTGGTATGTACAGCATTTAATGCTGACTTTGATGGTGACCAAATGGCAGTACATATTCTATTAAGTAAGCGAGCACAAAAAGAAGCACATCATTTGATGCTTTCTACTCAAAATATTCTTTCTCCTCAAAATGGTCGACCTTTGTCGGTTCCAACACAAGATATGATTCTTGGGTTGCACTATATGACAAAGGCTCGAAGATTTCTTAAAGGTGAAGGACTTGTTTTTTCAAATGCTCGAGAAGTGATTTATGCTTATCAGCGTGGTCAAGTTGCTCTACAAACACACATTAGATTGCGGCTTAAAGATGGCAATTTAATTGATACAGCGGTAGGGCGTGTGGTTCTTTATGAATCCTTGCCGGAAGGAACAACCTTTGATTGGATTAATAAAGCACTTAAAAATAAAGACGTTGCGCGTCTTGTCTCATTGTTGTATAAGCATTTTGGCAAGGTAGAAACGGTAAAAACACTTGATAAAATTAAGAAATTAGGATTCGCTCACGCTACATATGGTGGAATATCATTATCAGTGGATGATCTTGTTATTCCTGCAACTAAAGCAAAAATTCTTTCGATTAGTAAGGAAGAAGTTAAGAGTGCTGAAAAGCTTTATATGGATGGTGCTATTACCAACGGTGAGCGTGAAAATAAAATTATTCAAATTTGGGCAAAAGCAACTGAAGATGTTGCGGCTGATATGTTATCATTATTAGAACAGCAAGACCAAGAAGCTTCACAGAATGCGAATAAATTAGCGGTTCCATTTAATCCGGTATTTATGATGCTTGACTCTGGAGCGCGAAGTTCTAAACAGCAAATAAGACAGTTGGCTGGGATGAGAGGACTTATGGCAAAGCCTTCTGGTGAAATTATGGAAACACCGGTTTTGGCGAATTTTAAAGAAGGCCTTAACGTTTTTGAATACTTTGTTTCAACTCACGGAGCTCGTAAAGGGCTTGCAGATACAGCATTGAAAACAGCTGACTCTGGATACTTAACCAGAAGGCTTGTTGACGTTTCGCAAGATGTTGTCATAACTCAAAAAGATTGTTTAACTTTGGGCTTTATTACCCTAAAAGATATTACAGAATCTGGAAGAATTATTGAGGCTTTAACAAAGCGTATTTACGGTAGAATTGTTGCAAATGATGTTATTGACCCGGTTACTGGAAAAATGTTGGCTGATCGCGGCTGTTTGTTAACTGATGATATTATTGAAAATATAAAGGACTCAGCAGTTATTGAAGTAGACGTTCGTTCACCACTTACTTGCCAAACAAAGCGCGGTATGTGCGCGCAATGTTACGGGATGGATCTTTCGACACAACAAATTACTGATGTTGGGACGGCTGTTGGTATTATCGCAGCGCAGTCAATTGGCGAACCTGGTACGCAGCTTACTATGAGAACGTTCCATATTGGAGGAACAGTTTCCGGACTTGTTGAGCAATATTTCTATAAAACTCGTCATGCTGGAAAAGTTTTACTTAAAGAAACTGAAGCGGTTAAAAATCGTTTAAATTTATGGACTGTGGTTAATAGAAAAGCAAAATTGGTTGTGATTGCTGAAGATGGGCGAGAACTTGAAGAATGTGCATTAGAGTATGGTACAGTTCTCCATGTTCAGAATGAAGCTATTGTCCAAGTTGGTCAGAAAATAGCTGAATGGGAACCATATAAAGTAATTATTGCTGAAAAAGCTGGAACAGCTCAGTACATTGATTTAATTGAAAACGTTACCTATCAAGAACAATTTAATGAAGCGACGAACCAATCAAGTAAAATTGTACTTGAACGTCGTGATGAAAAACGTCAACCTTGCATTGTGATTGCTGGTAAAGAAGAAGAAAACGGTCGCTATTTTCTTCCTACAGGTGCTCATATTGTGATATCTCGTGGTGAGGATACTTTCCCTGGAGATGTAATTGCAAAGATTCCTCGAGAAGAAAGAAAAACAAAGGATATCGTTGGTGGATTGCCACGTATTACTGAGTTGTTTGAAGCACGTATTCCTAAAAATACTGCAATTATCAGTGAAGTTGAGGGAATTGTTAAGTTTGGTGGTATTCATAGAGGTCAGCGACGTATTACCATTACAACGCAGGAAGGTGAGACTTACGAGTACAGTGTTCCTCGAAATCGTCACTTGAATGTTGAAGATGGTGAAAAAGTAAAAGCTGGTGAATCATTGAGTTCTGGAGTTCCAAACGTACATGATATTTTAAGAATCTTAGGGCCTGATGAGGCGCAAAAATATCTTGTACGAGAAATTCAAGAAATCTATACCTTACAAGGTGTTGAAATTAACGATAAACATATTGAGCTTATTGTTAAACAGATGTTGCGTAAAGTAAGAATTGTTGAGCCAGGGGATACTAATTTTGTTATTGGCGATCGCGTTGATAAGAATTATCTCCAAACAATCAATAAACTCATGGTTAAAGCGGGTAAAAAAATTGCTACCGCGAAGCCGATTATGATGGGTATTACTAAGGCGTCTTTAGGTACTGAGAGCTTTTTCTCAGCAGCATCCTTCCAAGAAACAACTCGTGTTCTTACGGAAGCGGCGCTTGCCGGTCAAATTGATTATTTGTATGGGCTTAAAGAAAATGTTATAATCGGTAAGTTGATACCAGCTGGAACAGGTATTTCATCTTTCAGATTGAAGCATATTGGAGAAGATATTTCTGAATTTGAGAAAAAAGCACGCGAGCAAGAACAGCTAGAAATAAATCTCGATAATGTTTCGTTGAGTTGATAAATGAGTTTTAGGCGCGTAGCTCAGTTGGTAGAGCATTGCTTTGACGTAGCAAGGGTCAGCGGTTCGAGTCCGCTCGTGCCTATTTAAAGAGTGTATAATAACCAATAATTATTACGGAGTTTATATATAATGTTACAGGAAATTAAGAATAAAATTATTAAAGATTTTGGAATATCAGCAAACGATACAGGATCATGTGAAGTTCAAATTGCTCTTATTAGTGAACGTATCCGTGAAATTTCCACACATTTGGGAGTTGCTAAAAAGGATAATCACTCAAGATTAGGGCTTCTTAAACTTGTTGGCAAAAGAAGAACGTTCTTAAAATATCTTAAAAGAACATCTCCTGAATCACATGACGTGTTACTCGGTAAACTAAAAAAGATGAATCAGGCGTAGTTTGTTGATCGATCACATTTTGTATACATGTAGTAACATTGTTTTTCGTATCGGTTTGCTTATTTAAAGAGGTATTGTTTTATGTCTAAAGTGTTTCGCCTCCCGGAATTGAATCTCGAAGTAGAAATTGGCAAATTTGCTCGACAAGCTGATGGTGCTGCCTGGCTTAAAATTGGTGGGAATGTTTTACTTACTACAGCGGTTGCTGCAAAAGCATCATCAAATTTTATGGGATTTTTCCCGCTTACGGTAGAGTATCGTGAAAGAACTTCTGCTGCTGGTAAAATTCCTGGTGGTTATATGAAAAGAGAAGGGAAGTTATCCGATGGAGAAGTTCTTACATCTCGTTTAACTGATCGTTCTCTTCGTCCATTCTTTCCTAAAAACTTTTTCAGTGAAGTTCAATTAGTTTCAGCTGTCTATTCCTCAGATGGCACATTTCCAACAAGTATCATGGCGATTTTAGGATCGTCCATAGCGCTTACCTTGTCAGATATTCCTTTTAATGGTCCAGTAGGTGCTGTTGAGATTGCTTTAGTAAATGGTGAATGGAAGTTTAATGCACCGTTTAGTGAAACAGGAAAATCTGATACTAGAATCATTGTGGTTGGTACCAAAGATGGTATTTGTATGGTTGAAGGAAGTTGTAATAATCTTTCAGAAGAAAAACTTATAGAATTGCTTGCTGAAGCTGAAGCTAAAATACGTGCACAAGTTGAATGGCAAGAAGAACTTCAAAAAGAATGTGGTGTTCCTAAAAATAATCGAGAAAGTTCTATTGATTGGCCAATGTGGCGAGAAAAAGTTCTTGCTTGTTTTTCTCCTGCAATATTAGAACCCGTTTTTGGTAAAACAAAAACTGAACGATCTGCTGCTATGTTGGAATTAAAAGACATGGTACTTAAAACATTTGCTACAGAAATTAAAGAAGGTCTTGTTGCTCAATCAGTTATCTCATATCTTTTCGAAGAGTCTATGGGTGAGTTACTTCCTGACATTATGGTCAAAAGAAATGTTCGTATCGATGGTCGTAAATTTGATGAAGTAAGAGCAATCTTTACTGAAGTCGGACTGCTTCCTTGTGTGCATGGATCTGCGGTATTTCAACGCGGTGAAACACAAGCGTTAGCAAGTATTACCCTAGGTACCGGACAAGACGCTCAAAAAGTTGATACATTACTTGGTGGCACGATTGAACGATCATTCATGCTTCATTATAATATGCCTCCATTTGCTACCGGTGAAGCTAAACCTATGCGTGGTCCTGGTCGAAGAGAAATTGGACATGGGTTTCTTGCAGAAACATCATTTTCAAATGTACTTCCATCTCAAGAAGAATTTCCTTATACCCTTCGTGCATTAGTTGATGTATTAGAATCAAACGGTTCGTCTTCAATGGCTACCGTATGTTCAACTACTATGGCATTAATGGATGCAGGTATTCCAATTAAAGCTATGGTAAGTGGTATTGCTATGGGTATGTTGCAAGATGCTTCAGGCGATTTACATGTTATTACCGATATTCTTGGATTAGAAGATTCCTACGGCATGATGGACTTTAAGGTGACTGGTACAGAAGTAGGTATTATGTCCTTCCAACTTGATATCAAATCAAAAGTTGCGTTACCGCGCACACTCCTTGCAAAAGCATTAAGCCAAGCAAAGACTGCTCGATTACATATTCTTGATGAAATGAAAAAAGTAATGACACAACCAAGAAGCAGTATTTCAGAGTTAGCGCCACGTGTTTCTCAGATTAAAGTTCCTGTTGATAAAATTGGCATGATCATCGGTCCAGGTGGTAAGAACATTAAAGAAATTATTGCTCAAACAGAAACTCAAATTGATATCGAAGACGATGGTACCGTAAGAATTTATTCCAAAGATGCTGCTTCAACAGAAAAAGCGGTTAACTGGATTAGAATGATTGCCGGTGATGTTGAAATTGGTGGCATTTTTAATGGTATCGTTAAACGCATTATCGAATTTGGTATTTTTGTTGAATTAGTTCCAGGTAAAGAAGGCTTGGTTCATATTTCAACAATCGCAAAAAACTTACAGCGTACACTTATGGATGATATTAAGATTGGTGATAAATTGACGGTTAAAGTTACCGCAAATGATCCTGATACTGGTAGAATCAGACTTGTTGCTCCAAGCTTAGAAAGATAATTTTTATGAAGCAAGAGCATTCATTCCTAAGAAAAGATGGTAGGCAACTTGACGAAATGCGACCTGTTAAGGTTCAATGTGATCTTTACGGATACGCAGGTGCATCAATTCTCTTGGAAATAGGGTCTACGAAAGTTCTTGCTTCAGTTTCTCTTCAAACTGGGGTTCCCCAGTTTCTTAAAGGGCAAAGAACTGGGTGGCTTACGGCAGAGTATGCTATGCTTCCTTGTTCAACGCGTCAAAGAACAAATCGTGATAATAGTCAAGCTAAGGCCAATGCGAGAAGTTTAGAAATTTCTCGCATTATTGGTCGCTCATTTCGTTCTGTTGTTGATTTATCACTGTTACCTGACAAAACAATTTATATTGATTGTGATGTTTTACAGGCAGATGGTGGAACGCGTGTTGCGAGTATTACCGCAGCAAGCCTTGCTCTTTCAGTTGCAGTACGACGTTGGGTCCGGGATTCAATAATTCAACAAAATATTTTAAGAGAGTCGATCGTTGCCATGTCCGTTGGATTGGTTAATGGTAGAGTATGTCTTGATCTTACGCAGGAAGAAGATAATCTTGCGACCGCTGACTGGAATTTTGTTGTTACTAGGTCAGGAAAACTTATTGAAATTCAAGGCACGGCTGAAAAAGAGCCTATCTCTTGCGAAGAGTTTGATGCGTTAAAAGCATTAGGATTGCAGGGTGCTGCTATGGTATTAATGCAAGGTGAAGAGCAGTTGATGCAAAATCAATCGATTAAAAAACTTTTTGAAACAGTTATGAGTGATGTGACTCCTCTTAAAAAAGAAAAATCTTCTTCATTGTTTAGCATTGGTGCTCGAATTTCCAACTAATAAGCGGTTATCGGATTCTTAGAGCATGAATTTTACTGATTATTTTAAGCTATTTGCTTTAGTCTTAAGCATTTTTTCTACGTCTTGTGTTCGTCAATTTCCTGGAGATCTTCAAAAAATTAAGAATGATCGAGCATTGTTTATTGCAATGCCGCAGTCTTCTTTTGCTTTTGAAAATATTGGGCCCAATGTTTATACGGCACTTGTTGAGCAGTTTAGGCGTATGGGTTATTTTCTTGTCAATAGTGTTGATCTTAGTGAATATTCATTGACTACAATTATTACTGATCTTTCTCCTCGTAGACGGTATATTTCTCCAGATGTGCTTCTTTTCAATTATTCTCTTAAATTAGATATTACCTGTTTTCTGAAAGATGAGGCAGGGAAGTTAATTAAAGAAAAGCAATTTACTTTTTCTACGCTTATCTCTAAGGCGAAAAGCCCAATCTTAAACAGCAGCTTTTTTGAGTGCGATAGTCTTAAGCTATTTTCTTTTGCCGCTCCACAAATTGAACTTTATTTTAGGCCATATTTATTAGCGTGATGGTAAGTATTAGCTTGGCATTGTTGGTATAACTGCGGGCATTGGTTGTGTTACTACTTGTGTTGGTGCAGCTTCAACAGGTGCCGGAACTACTACAGGATCAGGAACGGCAGGCGCTGCTTCAACAGGTGCCGGAACTACTACAGGTGCAGGAACAGAAGGCGCTGCTTCAACAGGTGCCGGAACTACTACAGGAGCAGGAACGGCAGGTGCAGCTTCAACAGGTGCAGCTTCAACAGGTGCCGGAACTACTACAGGAGCAGGAACGGCAGACGCTGCTTCAACGGGTGCTGGAACTACTACAGGAG
>CAYHBO010000013.1:16620-37911 GCA_964354855.1 uncultured Pseudomonadota bacterium
TGCTTCAACGGGTGCTGGAACTACTACAGGAGCAGGAACGGCAGACGCTGCTTCAATGGGTGCTGGAACTACTACAGGAGCAGGAATAATTGGGGCAACTTCAACTGGAACGGCAGGAATACTGGATGTAGGGGTGATTATTGAAGTATTTGGAAGTGGTATTATGATGGGTGTTGGTGCTGTGACTATGGGAGTATTTTCAACGGGAGTCGGAGCTATGCCAGGTGCAACTTCAATAGGTATGGTAACTATCGGAGCAACTTCAACCGGTGCAGGCTCTACTGGAGTTACAGGGGCTGGTGGGATTAAATTTACGGTACCGAGTTGAGCCATGTCCGCTGTTGTAAGCGTTTTATCTCCATCGAGATTTTTACGAACACGCTTTAATTCTTCTTCAGCATCCATAAGTCGCTGAACAAATACTTTTTTAGGGGTGAATTCTTGTGAAGAAAGTAAATCGAGGAGAGAATTTTTAGCTCGATCAACACTTTTCTTAACTTGCTGCCCAATTTCTTCTTGGCGGACTACAGGAGTGCTTTTAGGAAGGTTTAATAAATTAAGTTCTTCTGCATGTACAAGAGGCATGGTTATTATTAAAAGAATAGAGATCAGCGCTTGTAATGCTCTGAAAAATATCTTCATAGTCTTATCTCCTTTTAAATCATACTATTTTCAGCTTTGTAAATTTTAATAGCCTTAAAATGATATTATTTTAAAAATAGACAGATAGTCAATGAAGATTTAATTTATATCCGTTTTGTTTGATAAATCCCTCATTTATGAGTTGCGAGATAATTTTTAAAACCCGTACAGGATCTTTGTTGATTATTTCTAAGAGTTTAGGTTCCTCAAGTTCTGGGAAATCAAGTAATGCTTGGAGCACCGATCCCCTTATTTGACGGTCAGATCCATTAAATTTTGATTGTCTGGTGTAATGTTTACTAAGCTTTGAGAGGTTTCCTACCGTTTTCTTTAGCATGACCCCATAATCCATGAGAGCATAGTACCAATTTCTTGCATTATGTTGATCAATCGATGCTTTAACTAGTATCGTGAGGTCTTTATCGTCGATGGGTTTATTAACAAGGGCTTGATAAAAGAAATAGATAAAAACGGTACGAATGTTTGTTTCTATAAAAATGGTTGGCTGGTTATAGGCAAAGGCACAAATAGAAGAGGCGGTTGCCGGTCCAATTCCGGGAAACGTAACCAGTTCTTCCGGGGAGTTTGGCAGTATGCCATTAAAGTTTTTCATCACCATAGTCGCTATTTTCTGTAAATTCATGGCTCGTCGGTTGTACCCTAATCCTTTCCAGGCTCTTAAAACTTGTTCAAAGGGAGCGGTGGTCAAGCTCTGGAAATCGGGGAATTGTTCAATGAAGAAATCAAACTTTTCAGCAACGCGGTAGGTTTGTGTTTGTTGAAGCATAACTTCTGAAACTAAAACGCGGTAAGGGGTGATGACGGATCGCCATGAAAAACTGCGTTCATTAAGAGCATAGTAATCATAAATGATAGCTTGAAAGTTGGTAATAGTCTGTTCCGAAAGGCCCTGTGATTGATAAAGATTGTACAGGTCGGTTGCCTTATGGGTCTCATTAAAAAGTGTTTCTTGAAAAATCATGAGGGTAAAAACTCTTTTCTTATGGCGGTAATCTTATCCCGTATCTCAATTGCTTTTTCAAAATCAAGATTTTCAGCGGCCAGTTGCATTGCTTCTTCAAATTGTGAGATAGCTACTAAGGCTTCTTCAGCATTTTTAATTTTGCGCTTAACGCGTTCTTTGTTTGATTTTGATGCATCGGAAATTGCTTTTTGTAAGAGCGTAATGCTTTTTTTGACCTCGCGTTTAACGCTTTCAGGGGATATGCCGTGATCGTCATTGTATTTTTTTTGTAGTGTGCGTCTTCGTTCAGTTTCTTCAATTGCTCGTTTCATGGATTTAGTAGTTTTATCCGCATAAAAAATGACGATGCTTTCGGTATTTCTTGCTGCTCGACCGATAGTTTGAATCAATGATCGTTCATCGCGCAAAAATCCTTCGATATCAGCATCAAGAATAGCAACAAGGGCTACCTCAGGCAGGTCTAACCCTTCACGAAGCAAATTTATACCCACAAGACAATCAAAGATGCCTAAGCGAAGTTTATGAAGCAATTCAGTACGTTGTGGTGTTTTAATATCGCTATGCAAGTAACAGACTTTTATTTTTTGGTTTTCAAGGTATTGTGCCAAGTCTTCGGCTGATTTTTTAGTTAAAACGGTAACGAGGGTTCTAAAGCCGTTTTCAGCGGTCTTTTTGATCTCTGCGATTAAATTATTCATTTGACCTTCGCGAGGTCGTATTTCAATGATTGGATCGAGGACGCCGGTTGGGCGAATTACCTGCTCTGCAATGCAGCTAGTATTTTGTAGTTCGTAATCACCTGGGGTTGCTGAAACAAAGATAACATCTTTAAAATACTGTTCAATTTCTTCAAATTTTAGTGGGCGGTTATCATAGGCCGCTTGTAGTCTGAAGCCGAATTGAATAAGGGATTCTTTGCGAGAGCGGTCCCCGAGATACATGCCGCGTAGTTGTGGTAATGCTATGTGAGACTCGTCAATGATGAGTAAAAAGTCTTTGCCAAAGAAATCAAATAACCCATAAGGGCGCTCTCCTGGCAATCTTCCATCAAAATAACGAGAGTAATTTTCAATGCCATTGCAGTAGCCGGTCTCTCTAATCATATCGAGATCATGCTTAGTTCTAGTGAGTAAGCGTTCACGGTACAATGGATTTGTTAAGGCGGCGGCATCATGTTCTAAATCTCGTGATATTTGCACAACGGCCGCTTCACGTTTTTCTTTGGTGGTAACAAAATGTTTGGCGGGGAAGATTAAAAAATTATCGACAGATCTCAAAACTTTGTGTTCACGTTTATCAATGAATTCAATGACATCGATGATGTTGCCATAAAACTCAACACGAATGTTATCGATTAAATAAGGCAGGTTAATGGTTATTGAATTTCCAATAACACGAAACATGCCTGATGAGAGATCGACATCGTTACGCTTGTACTGGATAAAAATAAGTTTTTCAATGAACTCTTTGCGAGAAATAATTTCACCAACGCGCAATGGTAGGGCCAGTTCACGATAATCGGTTGGGTTTCCCAATGAATAGATAGCTGATACTGATGCAATAACAATGACATCATTTCGATTGACGATGGATGCGGTTGTTTCAATACGTAAACGTTCGATTTCGCTATTGATTTTAGTTTCTTTGGGGATATAAATATCTTGAGCTGGCAAGTATGACTCAGGTTGGTAGTAGTCATAGTAACTAACAAAGTAACAGATTTTATTTTCAGGAAAAAAGAGTGAAAATTCTTCGTAAAGTTGTGCGGCGAGTGTTTTATTAGGGGATAGAATGAGAACGTTACGATTTTGCTGAGCGATAACGTTTGCGAGAGTAAACGTTTTACCTGATCCAGTCACCCCAAGAAGTACCGATTTCCCTGGTCGATTAGTGGATAATGTTGCAATAGCCTCAGGCTGGTCACCTGATGGCTTGAAAGGTAATACTAATTTAAAAGGGGAGTCAGGATTTTTCACGATTTACACCACCAGTTATATTTTCTGGCGGGGCTGACGGGACTCGAACCCGCGACCTTCCGCGTGACAGGCGGACGCTCTAACCAACTGAGCTACAGCCCCAAATCAGGAGCGAAGAAATAAGAGCCATCATTCTGTCATATTTTGGCGGTTTTGCAAGTAAAATTGTTAACTTTGTGTTCATAGGTGGCTTGGCCATGTAGTTTGCTTTGTTTAGCCATAAAAATCTTCTTGATAATCAAAAAGAAAAGATAGATAATTTTTTTATCCCTGTGTATATATGAACAGGTGAAGTAAACATTATTAACCATTTTTATGAGGAACTCTCATGATATTTGCAATGGCAAAAGACAAAAAAGAAAAAGCTAAGGGCGGCAAAAAAGATTCAGGAAAAGGCGCTCCTAAAGGCAAAAAATAAGCCACTTAGATTTTAAAATGGGCCGGTTGGGTTTATCTCAGCTGGCCTATTTTAGTTTTTACTATGTTTAATCAAATAATTGATTTTTACTTCCTAACCCTGGTTTACTGGGGCTCTTAATGGTCAATTTAGGGCTTATAAGTAAGGGGTTTGGCAATGTTAAGAATCTTGGCTTCTATTGTTTCCTTTATGTTACTGGTTAGTTTAGTTCAAGCACAGGCTATGCAGGAGAATCCTGCTAATCTAGATGGATCAGATTGTCCGTCAAGTCAGTATCTTGAAGAATATGATGCTTGTGAATGTCAGAAACCCTATATAGTAGCGGATCTTGGTGGCATAACTGCTGCAAGATTGGGGAGTGGCGAGAAATCTCAGTGCGTAAAATTTCGTAACTGTTGGGATTTACAAAAAGTAGAAATTCTAACCCCCGCTCTTTCCTGCTTTTCTTGTTGTGATTGTCGTGAATTAACAACAGTTACATTTTGTCCTGAAAATAACATTCAAAATATCTGTTTTGCAGGATGTACGTCGTTAACAAAAGAGGTTGTTTTTTCTGCTATAAGCACTTGTCAAAAACTACAACAAGTTGATCTGAGAGAGACTTCGATTACATCTGAGCAAGTGGCTGAATTACGAGAAGCATATCCGGCAGTTACTATTCTTTTTGAGCTTGAAGATCGATCTTCGACTGGGTTTGAAGATGTTACTCTTCCGCTGCAGCCTGTACCTTCAACGGTACAAGGGCTTAATCTTTCTAGCCTTGTTGGGCTGCAAGATGGCGAAGCAGGGCTTGGTGGGACACGAAAAAGGGAATAGTTTAGTTTGATAAATCTAATCCTTAGCGAATCTTACGTGCTCTGAAAATCAAAATAGAGATGGTTGCAGGTGTCATCCCTGGAATCAATTCAGCCTGAGCGATGGTTTTAGGTTTGTATTTTTTGAGTTTTTCCTGCATTTCTTTATTCAGGCTCTCGACCGTTGAAACATCAAGCTCGGTGATATCTAAATTCTGGTACCTGAGCGCTTTATCAACTTCAAGCTGCTCTTTCTTCAAATAGCCTTCGTACTTAATTTCAGCATGGATGCTGAGTAATGCTCGGTTTGATAGTGCTTCGATTGAAAGATTGCGAGACGTAAGTTCTTGTGTAAGGATGTTTCGAACGTGGCTTCTGATTTCTTCGGTGAACTCGATTGAACGAAGTAATTTAGTGAGTTCATGGTGATTGCCAAGACCCTTAGTGATACGAACGCATTGTTCAATAATTTCTTTTTCAGCTAAAAATTGTGCGTAAAGTTTGTCGTTGATTAAGCCAAGCTCTCTACCATATGGCATAAGGCGTAAAAACACATTATCTTGTCTGAGCATCAAACGGCGTTCTGCTCGTGAGGTAAACATGCGGTATGGTTCATCAACCCCAATACTCACCATGTCATCGATCATAACGCCCAGGTAACTTTCATGACGACCTAAAATAAATGGCTCTTTCCCTGCAGCTTTAAGTGAAGCGTTGATGCCGGCCATGATGCCTTGTCCTGCTGCTTCTTCATACCCAGTGGTGCCATTGATCTGTCCCGCCAAAAAAAGGCCGGAAACGGTTTTTGTTTCAAGTGCATGGGTTAAATTATGAGGTTGGATAAAGTCGTATTCGATAGCGTAGCCGCATTTTGCAATGACCGCGTTTTCAAAGCCGACGATGGTACGAATGTAGGCTTCTTGAACATCCAATGGCATAGAGGTTGAAATTCCGGCTGGATAAATTTCTTCAAACCCTTCTCCAGGGAGAGCGCCTTCAGGTTCAATAAAAACGTGATGGCTGGTACGATCAGGAAACCGTTTAATTTTTGACTCGATAGATGGGCAATAGCGTGGCTCTAAACCAAAGATATTACCACACCCTGATGCTGATAGATGCATATTGTCTTGAATGATCTGGCTCGTTTGTGCGTTGGTGGTTGCAATGTAGCAGGGCATGCTGTTGATAACATTGATCGGATCAAATTCGAAAAGGTAATCTAATTGTTGAGGTTCTTGTTCAGCTATCTTGGAAAAATCGATGGTAGATCGCAGAATGCGAGGAGGAGTTCCTGTTTTCATGCGTTCATGGTTAACTCCCATGGCGGCTGCAATGGAGTCAGAAAGTCCATAGGAAGCAAGTTCTCCGCGGCGTCCAGCTTTGTAGCGGGTTCTGCCAATGTGAACAACCCCACGCATAAAGGTACCGGTGGTTATGACGACGGTTGGCGCATAAAAACAGCGGCCATCTTCGGCTTGTATGCCAATGATTTTTTTTGAGCCATTAATGTCTTCAGTAAGAATTTGCTGAGCAGATGCTTCGATGATTGTTAAATTTTTTAAGTTATTCAGAACTTCTTGTGCTTTTTTGCTGTACTGATATTTATCGATTTGTAACCGCAAGCCTTGTACTGCAGGGCCTTTGCTGGTGTTAAGCATACGCGCTTGTAGGTAGGTTTGAGAACAGAGTTTTGGCATAAGGCCGCCAAGCGCACTTACTTCATAGACAATGTGCCCTTTGCCAAGGCCGCCCACCGAAGGATTGCAAGGCATAGAGCCGATTTTATCTTTATGAAGAGAAAGAAGAGCGGTGTTGCTGCCCATGTTTGCGGCTGCATGTGCCGCTTCAATGCCGGCATGGCCGCCACCGATGACAATTACGTCAAATCTGTTTTCCATTAATTTTCTGACTTTTTTAAAACCCCAACAAAACCTAGTTGTATTTTGCGCAGAAGAGCCTATAAATCTAGCAGATTTGGCAAAATGATCAATACTTTCGCTTGAGAAGTCATATGTTATTCCTGCAAAGCGCATAGGCGTCAATTTAAAGGAAACCCAGCTATGAATTGTTTAGATACGTCATCCTCGCGAAAGCGGGGATCCAGGCCTTACTTCTTACTTTTTAAAGAAAATTATAAGAAATTAGAATTAGAATAAAAAAGACCTGGATCCCCGCTTTCGCGAGGATGACGTATGGAGGTGTGGTTTACAAAATACTTGATGTTCTCTTCCTTAATACGTTAGTTGCACATTTTCAAATATAAACTTTATTTTAAAATATACCGAAAAACAAAGCACTTATTTGCTTGGGTGTAATTTTGTATGCAATAATTTTGTTCTGTTTTTATTCTCACTCAGGGGTATTCTTTCTTCCCTGCGGCGGGTGGATCGTTTTCCGCATTACAGGTAAATCATCCTGCTGACTGGTCGATGTATGTGAAATTTGGGTTTAAGTTTTAATAATAAGAGGGTCTATGAAAATTTTAGAGCTTGTTTTTTTATGTTGTGCGATAAGTGTTTTGATTGTTGGATGTACTAAAAGAGACAAAAAAACTGGTCTTCGTCGTGTAAGTAGCTCAAAGCAGGTAGCAAAAGATGCGGCAATAGGGGCTGGTATTAGTGTAGGTGTTGCGGCTGTGCCAGTAGTGGTAGTGGCGAGCATTGCGGCAACAAAGTTTTATGCGCTATTCCTTTAGATCTCTTGACTCTATAGTTTATATTTGTGTAAAATTTATGTAGATTTAAAATTAGATTTTATTTTTACATAAAGGCCTTGTAAAACATGAAACAATTTATTAGTCGTACCTTGACCCCAAAACTAGAAGAATTTGCTAAACAATTTCCTGCTGTAGCGCTTCTTGGCCCGCGACAATCGGGGAAAACTACGTTGGCCCAGCAAACATTCAGTAAGTATAACTATGTTTCATTGGAAAATGCCGATGTTCGGTCTATGGCATTAACTGATCCTCGTTTATTCCTTGAAAGCATTCAGAATGAACATGGAGTAATTTTAGACGAGTTTCAGCATGTTCCGGTATTGCTTTCTTATCTTCAGGGCATTATTGATAAAGTTCATAAGCCTGGGTATTGGATTTTGACTGGATCACAAAATTTTCTTTTGAATGAGGCGATTAGTCAATCACTTGCGGGAAGAGTTGGTATTTTAACGTTATTGCCGTTGTCTGTTGTGGAGTTAAAGGGAGCTGGACTTCTTCCTGAAACATTAGACTCAGTAATGCTTTGCGGGGGATATCCACGGATTTATGCTCAAAATGTTACCCCATCAAATTTGTATCCAAGCTATATTCAAACGTACATTGAGCGCGATGTTCGCTTGCTTAAAAACGTTGCAGATTTGGGTCTGTTTCAAAAATTTATTCAGCTTTGTGCTGGTCGTATTGGGCAAGTTCTTAACTTAACGTCTTTAGCCAATGATTGCGGCATTACGGTCCCAACCGTGCAATCATGGATTTCTATTTTAGAAACAAGTTACATAGCGTTTACGTTGCAGCCGTATCATAACAATTTTAGTAAGCGGCTTATTAAAAGCCCAAAGCTGTATTTTTATGATGTGGGAGTTGCTTGCTCGCTCTTGGGAATAAATACTCAGGAACAGCTTATGCAGCATTACTTACGCGGTGGGTTAGTTGAAAATTTTGTTATTACTGATATTGCGAAGCATTTTTATAACCAAGGGCAGCGTCCACGGATCTACTTTTGGCGGGACTCTCAGGGTGATGAGGTTGATTGTCTTGTTGAAGATGGCCTAGGTCTTATTCCTATCGAAATAAAGTCGGCACAAACGGTTTCAATGAACTTTTTTGCTGGAATTGAGAAATGGCTCAAAATTGCTGATGTGCCGACCGGCTATGTGGTTTATGGCGGTGATCAGGATTTTAAAACAAATCAAGGGATGTTTCTTGGTTGGCGATCGGTGAGCTTGATATTTTCTAAACCTTGATTTTAGGTACCATTTTTTCTTAAAATACCCATTTTTTACTCCCATTTGCAAAAAGCTTAAAATGATATAAAATTCAGATAGAATTAAGTATTATTTATATTGTCTTTTTAAATGGAGGATTTCTTATGAGTATTATGTCAAAATTATTAATAAGTACCATGTTCGTTGGTGCTGTGGTTGCTTATGAATCAACGCATGCAATAAAGCGGACTCGTGAAGGGGATATTATACAGCAAGAAGCTTCTCGTGAAGAGATTGTTGCACAACAAGCACGTGAGCGTGATGAACGAGCACAAGAGCGAGCTCTTCGAGCATGTTCATATACTGAAGACGTAAGTTTTGTAAACCAACAAGCAGCTGGCGTTAGATTAGCGGGGACTTTGCGATTGCCTCGTGGCGCTTCTAGTAAAAATCAAGTTCCAGTAGTGTTGTTTATCGGTGGGGCTGGAGCGTTTGATCGTTGTGATGAGGGTGTGTATTTATATAAAGATATATCGAGGCACCTCGCTTCTCAAGGCGTTGCTTCGTTAATTGTGGATAAGCGAGGATGTGGAAAATCAGTGGGCGTGAAGCATTGGTCAGATTTAACCCTTGAGGATTCTGTAAGTGATGCGCTTGCTTCTGTAGAATTTCTTAAAAAGCGTTCCGAAGTAGATGTTAAAAAAATAGGAATTATTGGGCATAGTGAGGGTGGATGGATAGCGTTAATGGTTGCTCATAAAAGTAAAGATATTGCTTTTGTTATAACCTTAGCAATGCCAGGAAAAGATGGGTTGAGTAGCATAATCGATCAGAAGATAGTTTTTTTATTAAACCATGGTTACTGTTCAGAAGATATTGATTTACAGTTGGCAGACATAATAAGTTTTTTTAAAGAGAATGATCTTTCAAAAAGAAAACAAATATTCACTGAGCTCAAAGAGCATAACAGATTAAGTTATGAGGAATTTATGGCAGAAGATCTTGATATATCAGTGGAAGATTTGATGTGTTCAAATGCTTTGCAATCTTTTGTTTTCTTCGAGCCAACATCACTTATGAAAGAAATAGAAATTCCGATGTTAGCGGTTTTTGCAGAAGAGGATTTCCAGGTCAATCCAATGTATCACGCAGAATATCTGCTTGATGCGTTTCAAGTCGGCAAGTCTTCTGCGTGGGGATTAAAAATTATACAAGGATTGGGGCCTGATCTAAGCGCCCATATGTTTAAACAGGGGGCAAGTCAATCACATGAGCGTTCTATTTCTCATAGCGGAATTGATTTAAGAACTTCGCCTGAACTTTTATCCGTGGTTGCCAAGTGGATTTTAGAGCGAACCAAAAAAGCATAAAAATTAAGGGGCAGATATTTTTCTGCCCCGATTTATTTCGAGTGTTGTTTTTGTAAATTTAGATAAAATCTTGAACAGCTTTAACAATAGCCTCAGCATCAATTCCCGCAAGCTTAAGTAAGTCAGCCGGTGATCCTGAGCGGGATATGTCATTTACGGCGAGCATCTTGAAGGTAAAGCCTTCATTCATCACGGCACTTAAAACCGCTTCGCCGATTCCGCCTTGTGGGTAATGGTCTTCAATGACCATGATCTTATTGTCAGATGCTTTTGCTACACGTTTAATAGTTTCAGTATCTAACGGTTTGATCGAGTATAAATCTATAATCGATGTTTGAATTCCTAAATCTTTAAGTGAGTCATGAGCCTTGAGCGCTTCATGTAGGGTTATGCCGGCGCCGATGATGCAGACTTGGTCCCCAGGAGCCTGGCGCAGCACTTTGCAGCCACCAATCTCAAATGTTTCGTTTTTATCATAGAGTATCGGAGCATCAGCTCGCGTAGCACGCATGTAGGAAACGCCATCGTTATAATTAGCCATGAGTTCTACCAGCTTATAGGTTGAAACGCCATCGCTTGGGTAGAGAACGATTGAGTTTGGTACGGAGCGAATCAAGGCGATGTCTTCAAGTCCCATTTGTGATGGTCCGTCTTCCCCGATCGAAACCCCGACATGAGATCCACATAAGCGTAACGCATTGCGCCCTATGCCCGCCATGCGGATTTGGTCATGTGCACGAGCAAAGAATGCGGCAAATGTTGCAGCAAAAGGAATTTTACCCCGTAGTTGAAGGCCAGTGGCCACCCCTACCATATTTTGTTCAGCAACAAAGCATTGAACAAAGCGGTCTGGGTTCTCAGCTTCAAACATTTCAGTAAAAGTTGAGTTTTTTACATCGGCATCAAGGACAAAAATGCGTTCATCAACACGTCCAGCTGCCATAAGCGCATAACCAAATGCTTTGCGAGGCGAGATTTTTTTGTCTTTATCGAAGAGGGCTGAGTCTGGATCTGCTGCGAAATTTAACTTGATAGGTTTAGTGTCGTACCCCTCTACTCGCTTTGCTCCATCGTGGGGAACGGTGCAACCATCAGGCATCGGCGGATTATAGTTTTCTATTTTCTTACTGCATGGTCCAGCTAAATCAAAGTCAGCTTTAAGTTCTTTGATGACTACATCAAGTTCTTCTGGTTTGAATGGTTTGCCATGGAATCCCATTTTATTGGCGACATTGGCAAGTCCATAGCCTTTGAATGTTTTAGCGATAATAACGCTTGGTTGGTATTGTACAGTGTTAACTTCATCAAATACATTAACTATTTCTTCGAGGTTATGTCCATCAATGATAAAGGTGCGCCAGCCAAATGAAGCAAAAATATTAGCATAGTGTTCAATGTCATGGTTACTTATGGATTCCCCAGATTGGCCAAGACGGTTGCAGTCAACGATGCCAATTAAGTTATCAAGTTTGTAGCGGGGTGCTAGTTCGGCCGCTTCCCAGATGGAGCCTTCAGCGATTTCAGCATCACCCATCATTACGTAGGTTTTATAGTTTAATCCATCATGTTTAGCGCTGAGTGCCATGCCAAGGCCAACGGCAAGTCCTTGTCCAAGAGAGCCCGTTGCCGCTTCATTGTAGGCAAAGCGTGGGGTAGGGTGACCTTCTAGGACAGAATTAACCGTACGGAAGTTAAGAAGTTCTTCATCGGAAATAACTCCTAAAATCTTGTAGGCTGCATAGATCATCGGAATAGCGTGGCCCTTAGAGAGAATAAAGCGATCGTTATTTTTTGCCTTTGGGTTGTGCATGTCAAAGCGCATGACTTTGAAAAACAATGTTGCAACGATGTCTGCTGCTGACATGCATGAGGTTGGGTGGCCGGATTTTGATGCGGTGGTTGCTCTGATGGAGTCGATGCGGAGATGTAGGGCTTTGTGCGCTAAAAAGCGTAGAGGGTTTATTTCCATAAGAGGTCTTTCAAGGGGGTTGCGACACGTCATCCTCGCGAATGCGGGGATCCAGTCCTTCTACTTACTTTTCAAATAATTAAAAACAAACTGACTCCAGGATTCCATTGAATCATAGTAAGCTTCGCATTCTTCAAGGGTAAGCAGTTCTCCGTGCTTAAGTTCGGATTTTATGCTGATATCTGGAGAATTCCCTTTGAGGAGGTAGGTAAAACCGGTATGGACCATGCCAACGTCATCACGTTCGTCATTGATAACGCCAATAGCTTGTACTTTATAATATCCTTGATAGTTAACTTCTTCATTAAATTCACGATCTGCCCACTGAACAATAGATTTTTCAGTGATATCAAGCTCATTAATGTGTCCACCAATACCAAAAGTATATTTGTTTTTAAGCCGTTGTTCACTTGCAGAGCTCTTACGTTGCATTAAAAAATATTTATTTTCATAGGAAAACACGAGATATGGGCAGATTTGCTTGTAACGGGCATCAACTTCCATGGCTGAGCGCCACGAGAATTTTTTGTTGTTTTTTACGATATCTTCAAGCTTATCGAGTGATTCCATAGGTAAAAACCCATTAAAAGTTCCAGATGGAAATAAAATATCGCGATGCACGACCAAAATCTTTTCATCTTGTTTCTTAAGATAAACATCTTTGGGTGCAACGATCGGTTGGTTCATAGGTCTCCTTAGAGAGTCAACATTATTTATCAATGTCTATGTTACGAATGCGAATATTTTAACGGGGGTTTTTACGGTTGACTAGAAAAAAGATTACAAAGTTTTTGGCACTTCTGAGCGTATTTGCATGTTTTTTTGCTGTTTTATTTAATATAGTTTCAATTCGAATTTTTACCACCTAGGAGGCCTTTTACAGGGGGAGTTCACTCTGTTAGAATCGATACATGTAAATTATTACAAACAAAATAAAATAGTGGGGAAACTATGTTGTTTAGGGAATTTCGATACACGATTATATTTTTATTTATGGGGCTCATGGGTTCTTCAAGTTTACTTGGGATGGTGCCACCTACTAAGACTCACGTTGAGAAGATTGTAGAGAATTATCTTAAAAAGAACCTTAATTTAGAAGTGCTTCCTACAATAACTGAGGCTCAATCTCAAGCTCAGCAATTTATTGGGGAATCACAAGAGACACTGAGGGGGGTTCAACAAAGCGTTAAAGCAGTTGAAGCGGCGGTGCCAAGGCTTTTTGATAACGTTCAAGATAGAATTAATCAAGCTGCTATTACTCAAGCTGCCGGGGTTGCGCGTGTTCAGGAAGAAGCAAAATTACAGGGTGCGGCAAGATTGACTCTTGAGCAAGAAAAAGCACGAGCTCAAGCATACACAACTGATCCTACGGTCCGCAAAATGCACGATGATATGGCGGCTAAACAAAAAGAAACCGCGGTAGCGACCAAAGAAGCCGAAGTAAAAGCCATGAAAGATAATGGTGTTTACGATAAGCAAAATGAAACAGCCGTAAAGATGAATGAAACCAAATGGAGTTCCATTAAAAATATGTTCGGGAGTATTGGTAGTGGTCTTACTTCCCCAAAAACAATGTTTAAGGTTGGCTTAGGGATTCTTATTTGTGGGATTGCGTACTATGGTATTAAACATGCTATGCCGGTCATTATTGCTAAGATGGTGCAACCAACCGTGGTAAGTGAAACGTCTAAGAAAAGTTGGTTTGGTTCTAAGAACCCTAAAAAAGACCTAAATCTTGAAGAATTAGTCTTTACTGGTGATCTTAAAACACAACTTAGGCGTGTTACCGATGCGGTAGAAGATGGACTTAAGGGTGCAGAGCTTCCTAATGTGTTATTACATGGAAAACCAGGGCTTGGAAAAACTATTTTTGCTAAAGCTGTTGCGTATCATTTTAAGGGTAAAGTTGATTATGCCTTAACCTCTGCGACAGAATTTGCCGCACTTCCAACACTTGAATTGAAGAAGAAACACTTACGTCGCTTAATTGAGTGGGCCGAACGTAATGGTAAAATACTGATTCTTTTCTGGGATGAGGTAGAGTCATTGTTCGCAGATAGACGTCTTCCAACTACTTCAAGAGAAACGGCAGACTTTATTCTTTCATTCTGTCACTTAGTGCCGAAAAAATCGCAAAAGAACTTTATGATTATTTTTGCTACAAATTATCCATATATGATTGATGAAGCGATAGGAAATCGTATAGGAATGGATATTGCATTTGATAATCCTTCAGAAAGTGGCTGTGTTGATATTCTTAAAACATACGTTACTAAATTCTCAAAGGCTGATGGTAAGCAAGCTGTTGTATCATTGGATTCAGGGGTTGATGCTAAGATTGCAAGCTCTGGAAAGAACCTTGTAGGATTAACGCCGCGGGCTCTTGATTTTACTGCTCAACAAATGATGACTCTTGCGCGTAGAACTCCTACGAATGTATTGACTATGGCTATGGTTGATGAGGCCATTGCGATAGCCAAGAAAGATGAAGCGCGTATGGAAATACGAAGGGCTGAAAGAGAGCAATATAGGAAAACACTTGTTGCAACTCACTAGTAATTATCACGTAACTTAAAAACGAGAGGCCGGCTTAGTATTTTCTAAGCCGGCCTCTCGTTTTACTTATGCTTTGCCAGCTAATTTTAATAGCGCAACCCAATCAGTGTTCTGTGCAAAAGAACTTTCATGGTACTTTTCATTGATACTATTTTCTTTAGGATAGTAAATTGATATTCCTCTTGCGATCGCATGTGTTGAACCGGTTTGATTTTTGCTGATGGCATCAATAAGGGCTTTTTGTGCAGTGATAAGAACGGATTCTAATCGTTCAAGATTCATATTTTTTTCTACGCTTTTTCTACTTTGATTGATTAATGCTCCATAAAATGAGTGTAAGTCTATGTAGTCTTTTATGTGAAATTCTACTGCACTATCTCGTGCTTCGTTTAATAATTTGATGGTTTCTTCGGCATTTATTTGATAGCAATTGGTAATTTCAGAAATTACCGTATTAAGTGTTTTGTTGATTTGATTTATTTTATTAACGGCAATGGCTGATAATGTATAGGAATAGTTTTTTTGATAAGCATAAGCATAAGCATTAATCATTGTTTTTGTTAACTCTTGTTCTCCAAAAATTGATGGTTTAAGTGTTAATTGTTTAAGAAATGTTGCGTAGGGCATTCCTTTACTGGGGATTATTTCTTGAGATGCAAGAAGAATATTTACGGAGTTTTTAAGGTCATGAGCAACTTCAATAGTTGCCATCATACTAGTATCCATACTGACAACGTCGATATTTTTGCCAAGCATAGCTTTAATCTGGGTACAGATACGCATGAGTCCTTGTGGGTCAAGGCATGTATATTTTGGGTCTTCATAAAAAATATCAAGATCATTTCCACCTGGTGCCTGTAACCAGCCACCAGTTAATTGCTGATCTATTTCTCTGGTAATATTAAAAAGTCCATATCCGCGATTCCAAAGGATCATCATATTTTTCTTGGCAGGGTAATTTGTTGATGACCATTTCATCATATCAATGAGTTCTTTTTCTAAAGTACCGCCTTTACTCCAATTAAATGACTGAAGTTCTATTTTTTTTCCCTTGGCAATGAGGTATCTAGTGCTTTTTTTATTACTTGGGCTGCTTAAGTGTACGAGTATATTTACATCTTTAGTTGATCCAATGGTTTGTATTTCATTAAGACTGTCTTCAACTAAAGATTCAAGATTATTATAGGCTTGCATGTAGCAAGTGATTGTCCATTCCGCAACATTACGTTTCTTTGCCGAAGATTCTTGAGTACTTAAGGATGATGATTTAGTAGTGTGACCTTTCGTTGGAAGTCCATAGAGTTGAGTAAACGTGTAAGTAGAAAGTAAACTAAATAGTAGGATCTTTTTTTTCATATTGTTCTCCTCTGTTAATGTGTGAAAATAAAAAGTTAAGATGAAGGTGATGAGTATTCCTTAATGAATGCAAGCCATGAAGAATTTTTCGCAAATTTGGTGAGAGGATAAGATGGGTGTATTCCCTTAGAGCGAGGATAGTAAATTGATAAGCCGCCGCACCATGGCAATGAGCCTCTTCCTCCGAACATAAATACCGCTTTTTTGATAAGGCTTTCCCCTTGAGTAAGGAGATTTATAAGTTCAGTATAATATTTCTTACTGCTATTTTCTTTTTCCTCGCCCTGTTTTTTGGTGAATGCCTTGATAAGATTTTTATAAAAAAAGTTGAGGTCCATATATTTACCACTATAAAAATCTAATGTATGGTCGCGGCTTTTTTCTATTATTATTCGTGTGTTATGAGGCTCAATAACTGCCAGTTTAGTAATAGCCGTGACGATGTTGTTGAGATTTTCTACAATGGCTTCTGTTTCACTAAGCTTAATGGCAGATAAAGCATATCCTCGGCTGCTTATTATGGGAGATGAGCTATAGGTATTTACAATTATTTCAGCAAGTTTTTGAGGAATAATCTTTGTAGGGCTTTGCGTGAGTTGGTGTAAAAAAGCTTGATAGTTCCATCCAGGAACTGGTTCAACATTTTCTGAAGCGACAAAAAATTCTGCATGATCTTTAATTTGATAACATACTTCTAACATAGACATTAAACAGGCATCCATTCCCAGGAGGTCAATTTTTTTGCCGAGGACTTGGTGGTGAATTGTGTTTAAAGTACGTTCAAGTTGTTGGTTGTTTAGGTAGGTGTTGTTTGCATAGTCATACAAAATACCACGGTGATGTTTTCTAGGATATCCTTTTGGTTCATCAAGAATGCCATTCCCATGGTTCCAAAGAATAAGCATGAAGTTGGTAGATGGATATTGATTGAAAGCCCAGGCAACGCCTTCAGCTAGTTCTTTTTCTGGGTTAAGGCCCATATCTTGTTTAAGGGAGGCATCTTCAATGATGCCTCCCCGTATAACCTTAAATCGCCATGTTTTTTTATGAGAGATCTCGTCAAGTTGAACGATTACATTAACATTATTATTAGATCCAACTTTTTGCATGGTTTTTATATTGTTAGTTCCATATATGCTAACGTTGTTGTCAGCTTCGATATAATTTAATATCGTCCAGTCAGGAATTGTGTATAAGTATGTAGTTAAAAACAATGTTTGTACTGTACAAAGAAAGAGGTCTCTCATTGTACTATTATCCGCGGCTTTGGAGATGGCTATTTGGGCTGGTTCGTTGAATGTTGGCTGCTTGTACTAGATATGTCCAAGAGGTGTCTGTTGCAAACATGGTGCGAGCATAAGATGGATGAAAATTTCCTTGAGGAAAATAAATTGAGATTCCCTTTGCATTACTAAAGCTAGCGCCCACTCTATTTGCCTTAACGGTTTTTGAAATGAGTTGTAATCCGTTTTCTAGCGATTCTTGTAGTGTTGATAATATTTTCTCTTGATCAGTAGTGATGCGTTGTATGGAAGGTGTTTTATTGGTTTGTTGAGGCCAATTTTTTATGGATTTTAGGAGATTTGTGTAAAAACAGTGTAAATCAATAAATTCTGAGCTATCAAATTTTACTGAGGTTAGGGCGGCTTGTTTGGTGAGTGTTAAAATGTTTTGGATCTCTGCGGTATGGCAACGCAGTATATTGCCAATCGTTGCATCAATGTTCTTTTTTAAACCGCTTATTTCTGAGAGATCGATTGCTGAAAGTGTGTAGAATGAGTACTTTCCATTGTAATAATTTGCATAGGAATCAATAATGCTTTGTGCAAGCTTAAGTGGGGTGTATGTTTCTTGGCTTGTACATGCAGATTTGATAAATGCGCCGTAATCCCAGCCACGACCCGGTTCAAGATTTTGGGAGCTTACGAGTAAGTTGGCATAGTCTTTTACTTGATAAGCGACTTCTACCATTGCCATAAGGCATGCATCCATTCCTATAATATCAATATTTTTTTTAAGAATATGTTCTTTAATATGTTTACATGCATTGGAGAGTTGTTGGTTGCTCATATATGTTTTAGTTGAGTCACTATATAAAATACCGCGATCATCTATAAGGCTTAATCCAGGAACTTCAAGCCAGGAATTTTCTCCAAAATGCCTTGTTATGATATTTGTTTTGGCGGCCCATCCATAGTGATCAATAATTCCCGTTCCATGATCCCATAAGTTTAACATGTAGTGTTTTGCTGGATGTTTTGAGACAGCCCAATGCATGGCATCAATAACTTCTTGTTCCATGTTTGGTGTTGTTTTGATTTCTACTGTTTCTTCTTCTACAACGCCATTTGCTTTTAATTTACATCTTATACGGTGTTGGCTTCTTGGACGGTGCCAGTAAATAAGTTTATTAATCTTGGTGCCGGCAATGTTTCTTTGTATGTCGGCAATATTTTGTAAAGCAAAGGGTGCAAGGTTATTGTCCGCTTGCATGATAGTTAAAATGGTCCAATCAGCTGCCGAATCTCCATGAGCTGTCTGTATTAATAATATGCTTAGTAAATAAGCTGCAATTGATAGTTTGTTCTTCATTTAACTTCTCCCCCGTCCTCACGTTTGAGGTAATGACCAATAAAACATTAGACTCTAAGATATAATTTCTTGGATTAAAATCGCTATAAAATGAGATTTTTGGGGGTCTTTTTAACCATGTAATCGATTAGTTATTTTTTCTGAGTTAAGTGATCTTATGTTGTTTTTGCTTTAATCAAGAAGATATTTTGCGTTACTGGAAAAATAGTGTTATATCTAAAATGCTTTATTTATAGGTATTTTTAACACTCTTAATTATATTTGAAAACATGCATGCAAAGATTTATTCCGCCACAACTGTAGGTATAGAAGCACATCTTGTAGATGTTGAAGTTGACCTTGCCCTTGGCATGATTAACTTTTATATCGTTGGGCTTCCTGATAAAGCGATTCGTGAAAGTAAAGATCGCATTCGCGCAGCTTTAAAAAATAGTGGGCTGCGAATTCCAGAGCGATTGATTACCGTTAATCTTGCTCCAGCCTCGCTCAAAAAAGAAGATGTTCTTTTTGATGTGCCGATTGCTATTGCGGTGTTACAGGCGGCTCGTATGCTTGAGATGTCAGCAGAGTTTCTTCATGAAACACTTTTTCTAGGGGAACTGTCACTTGATGGTTTTATTCGTCCTGTGCAAGGAGTTCTCTCTATGACACATGGCGCTTTTAAAGCTGGTAAAAAGCGGATCATTATTCCCAAAGAAAATACCCAGGAAGCAAGTCTGATTAAAAATATTGAAGTTATCGGGGTTGAATCTCTTATTGAGTTGGTTGCTTACTTACGTAAAGAAAAAACGATTATTCCGGCAGATTCAATGTTTGATGTTATCCAAAACCAGCATCAAGAGTATCCGATCGATTTTGATCAGGTTAAAGGACAAATGACGGCTAAACGTGCGTTGAGAATCGCCGCTGCTGGTAGGCATAACATTTTATTCATTGGGCCTCCTGGCTCAGGAAAAACGATGTTGGCAAAAAGATTAGCAACCATCTTGCCTTTAATGTCATTTGATGAAGTTATTCAAACAACAAAAATTTATTCTATTGCCGGGATGCTGGGTAAAACATCATTGATGGTTCATCGGCCATTTCGCGCTCCGCATCATACCATTTCACAAGCAGGTCTTGTGGGGGGTGGTTCAAACCCACGACCAGGAGAGATTAGTCTTGCTCATAATGGTATTCTCTTTCTTGATGAGTTAACTGAGTTTCGTCGAGCAACGCTTGAAGTATTACGTGAGCCGCTTGAGAATGGGCATGTGCTCATTTCGCGTGCAAGTGGGTCCATTGAGTATCCATCTAATTTTTTATTAGTAGCAGCGCTTAACCCGTGTCCATGTGGATATTATGGCGATAAAAAACGGCAATGTGTGTGTTCAACACAAAATATTAACAAGTATATCAGTAAGCTTTCCGGGCCATTACTAGATCGTATTGATTTACACATCAATGTTTCTTCAATTAATTATGACGAGATTGCCGGTTCTTCGTTACCTAAAATTTCCTCAAGTGATATGTTGTTATCAGTGAATCAGGCCGTTGGTGCGCAGAAAAAACGTTTCGGTGCGATGCGTAATGCTGATATGTCTTCGTCTCAGGTTGAGCAATTTTGTAAACTTACTCCTGACGCTGAAAATATTATTAAGTTAGCGTTTGACAAGCTTGGATTGAGTATGCGCGGGTATCATAAAATTTTAAAAATCGCGCGTACCGTTGCTGACTTAGATGGTTCAGAACATCTTGACCGTAAGCACATCCAAGAAGCGATTATGTATCGTTCGCTTGATAAAAAACTTGAACAAATATGATTTTAGGGATTGGTACCGATATGGTAGCCATAAATCGTTTTGCATCATGGCAGCAGTTTTCTCACGAGCGATTACAGCGCATCTTTACACAATCTGAACTTGATTATTCTTGTACCCTTCAGGGTGATTATCAACTTGAACGTCTAGCGGCTCGCTTTGCCGCAAAAGAAGCTTTCTATAAAGCGCTCTCAAGCGCTATCTCAAAAATTAATCCAGATCAAAAAATGGTACCGTTTTTAACCGTAGCGCCGCTTGTAGAAGTAAAAAATGGGCAGTTTGGAGTACCGATCTTACAGGTTAATTGGAGGGCTTTTGGTGAGCATATGACATTTACAGACTCACCAATGACTATACATCTTTCACTTTCTCATGAGAAAGATTATGCGTTAGCGTTTGTGGTGTTAGAAGCTTGATTAAGAATATTATTTATCCGCGCATTTTATATAAAATTCGGGGACTTAAAATAATACGATAAGCGTTGTTTTCTTTTGGTTGAACTTCGGAGACTTCAGTATCATCCTGAATGACTTTTTTCCCCTGCATAATTTTAATGTCGTGTGCATTGAAATAGTCTCTTTCAATGCCGTATTTTGTGAGAAGTTTTTGTTCAATTGCATTTTTTAACATTCTTCCAGTTACTGCTTCTTCTTTGAACTCAAACGTCCATGGATTTGTTAATGTTTTTACGTGTACCGTTAAAGCGTTTGCGTTATTGCATGCAATAACAACTATGGCGAGTGTCGAGTATAAAACTTTTTTTAGATTCAAAAACATCTTATTTCTCCTGTCTTTTATGATACGTTAAATTTCAGTTGTGTGCGTGATTTAATAAGCGCTTTTTAAAACTGGTAAAGTAGTATGGCTTAGTCTAAATTGAAATGCAACACCTTTCAGATAGAATAGAAATCGC
>CAYHBO010000014.1:0-28912 GCA_964354855.1 uncultured Pseudomonadota bacterium
TCGAGAGAATTAAGTTTCTTATGGAAAATCTGGTGGATAAAGGCTTTATTTTTAATAAAAAGTGCCATTTTTCAAGCTATTTTAAATTTTTTCATTTTTTATTCGATTACTTGTTTTATTTTATTGACAAATAGGATTGTATTTATGATAAGCTTAGTACCAGGTAGAGTATAAGTTTATCTTAAAAAGGAGAATTACTATGTTTATAAGAAAAGGACTTTTAGTCGGGCTTGTGCTCGGGATGTTACTGAGCCAAAATTCAGGATTGATGGCCGGACATAAGAAGAAGGCTAATAAGGTTAATACTGAGCAAAACAACAAGAAAGTAAATGCGCAAAACAACAAGAAAGTAAAAAAAGCGAAGCCAGAAATGGTAAAGAACACGAAGCCAAGCTTGAGAACGCGTACACGTAGTTTCTTTAGTAATTTGTGGTATAAGATCAGAAACCCAAGACATGCAAAAGTTTTACAACAGCATGAAGCTGGAAAGACTATAAAGAATCGTGAAAATAAGACTGAAATGGGTAAAACTGCTAAGAAAACTACCAAAAAAGTTAAATCGAAAAAGACGAAAAAGAACGGTAAAGAAAATCGTAAAGTAAGACCGTTTGTATCATAACTAGAGCTTAAAATACAGAGAAAAGGCCGGGACTGAACTTCAGTCCCGGCCTTTTCTCTTGAGCGTTTGTGAGTATATATTTTATGCGGCTTTTGGTGCTTTCTTTGTTCTTGTTAAAGGTTCTTTTTCGGTAAGCTCATTAAGCCAAGCTATGATGAATGCTGTGCCAACTACTCCGGCAGTACCGATGGCGGCGTACTTAAGCCCTTTGTGTACGTTGTCAGACATTTTCTCAGAAGATTCTTTTTTTGTATACTCGTAAACCGTTTTGATTCCCCAAGCCGCAGCGACGACTTTAACGATATTTATGGCCATTACTTCATACTTGAATTCCCCAGTGTTGCTAAAGAATTCTCCCATGAGAAGGTCGCCAAATTTTTCACCAACAGCGCGAGCACCTTTGTCGGATGGTCCAAATTTGTCTTGTGCTCTAGAAAGAGCGTCATTGGTTGTTTCAAAGAATCGTATTACTAAGGAGTCTTTTGGATCGAGTAAGGTAAAATAACTTGTCCAAAAGGTTTTATCATCGTTAGTAAGTTCTTCTTGTTCTTGTTTATCAATTTTTAACAGAAGTAATGGTTTAATCTCTTTGGGCATAAGGTGTTTGGCTAAATAGCTTTTTAAGCCACGTAGATCTTCAATGTTTCCCAATGAGAAGTAGAAAGGTTTAGGGTACTCAGCATTGTATTCGTCAACGAGTATTTTACCTTTGTATTCCTTCTTTTTAAGGAACGTAAGGTGTGCAAGCCGATAAATTGCTTTACCAAATGATGTTTCGCAGTATCCATCGTATTTCTCATCAGTTTTCATGTTGGGGCCGTTTTCATGACCGAATTTGCGGACAGGGATCAATGATTCAAGTTCATCGGGTGTTCTAACTAAAAAGACGCGACCATCAATTTTAGTGCCACAGAGCATTGTTGTAATCCAATTGTTAGGACCACCCTCATAGTTGATGAAACCTGGGTATTTGTATCCTTTTTTGTAAGAGAAGAAGGTGAAGCCTTGGAATAGCTCGGTTAATTGATCGGTTGCTTCTTGAGGCAATGTTTTGGTGTACATAGCTTTAAGGTCTGTTTTCATGTCGTTGAGCGCAGAGCAATTTGTGTACGCTATGGAGAGTGATATTAACGTAATTTTTAGTACGTTCTTCATACATAGTCCTTTCTTCATTAAGTATTAAAAGAAGATAGGCCGGTACAAAACATTTTGCACCGGCCTATCTTCTTAAATTTAAGTACGAGTTTTATTTATGCGGCTTTAGGAGCCTTCGGTGCTTTTTTAGTTCTTGTTAATGGTTCTCTGCCGGTAAGCTCATCGAGCCATGCTACAACAAAGCTTGCAGCAACAAGACTAGCTCCACCAATGGCTGCGTATTTAAGCCCTTTGATGACTTTTTCTGTTGTTGCTTTGCGTTCTGGGTCATCGATAAATTCTTGGTCTTCTAATTTTTTTTCTTTTGGCTGGTACGCAGGGTTAGCCTTTGTACCATTAGCTAAGTTGGTAATACCGCCTTTACCCATATTCCAAAGCTTTGGAAGGCCCCATCCTGCAAGCGCAAGCCCTGCAATAATCATGGCCATATTTTCATATTTAAATTCACCAAAGATTTTTTCAATATTACTTGTTGCAAGGTCGCCAAATTTTTGGCCAACAGTACGTGCATCTTTGAAGATTTTTTGAGTATCGAAAAGAACGCTATCAGCATTTTCAAAGAATCTTTTTACAAGATCGTTATTTGGATCAAGCAACGTGAAGTAGTTTGTTAAGAATGCTTTATCATCAGTGGTGAACTCATCATCGCCTTGCTTATCGATTTTTAAAAGTAAGAGAGGTTTGGTTGTTTTGTCTTGAAGATGTGGAGCAAGGTATGCTTTTAGACCGTGGAAATCGCGGATACTGCCGAGTAAGAAGTAGAAAGGGCTAGGTTTTTCAGAATTGTATTCGTCGATAATAATTTTTCCTTTAAATTCTTTTTTCTTAAAGAATGTTGCGTGTGCAATACGATAGAATGCTTTACCAAAGGATGTTTCACAATATCCTTCATATTTTTCATCAACTTTCATGTTTGGGTAAGGTTCATGAAGAAATCTGCGTACCGGAACAAGGTTTTCAAGATGTTCTGGGTCTTTAATGAGATATACTCGACCGTTTTGTTTTGTTCCGCAAACAATAGAGCTTACGACGGTACCTGGACCGCGGTTGTAGATAAGATAGCCAGGGAATTTATATCCTTCTTTATACCAAAATGCATTAAACCCTTGAAATGTTTCGGTTAACTGATCTGTTGCATAGGCTGGCAATGTCTTTGTGTACAACGCTTGAATATCAGTTTTCATATCACCAGCAAAACAACTAGCGCTTGTCACTACAAGAGCGAAAAGAGTACTTTTTAGAAAGTGTTTCATATAAATTCCTCGAGAATTGTTAGATTTTTGGATACTTTTTACTATCTGATTAGTTTAGGTTAATACATAGTTTTTTCAAGCGGGTATTGTAAGACAATACGGTTTAGACGGTTAAATGAGCAATTTTTTTTGCATTGAAATCATAATAGAAATAACTGTTAATGTAAAGATTAAAGACAAAATCCAAATAGGGTTATGGCACTTTGAGAGTGGTGCGATAAGACTGTTTAATCCAGCAAAAAAGCCATAGGGGATGACTAACATGAACCACCGCCATATTCTTAACCGTTCGGTAAGGAAAAATATGAGTATGGTGAGGAGTGGTGACAGCATAATTTGTAGGTAAAATAGCAGCCGTTTCATGATTTGTTGTATGATATCAAGTGATGCTTCATGTGATAGTAAGTGACGATAGAGGACCGCTGTACTGATTAGTGTGCGTAGAAGTGGGACTTCTTGGTGAACCTGTAGCGTGGTAAAAAAACTTGGGATGTTATATGACATATTATTGATTGGAGTTGTTGTATTATTACTTGTGTTAAATAGATAGCCATTCTCTAGGATAATCTCTTTTTGTTTCATATCGAGCTTGAAACGATCAATTTTATAGAGTTGTTCAAGGGTAAATGATGAGGACAATCTGACTAGGGTTAGATCTTGGCCTTCATTTTTTTCTATATCAATAAATCCTATAGATGTAAAAACATTATCAGGGAGCCACATTGTTTTATTACGGATGTTGGTTCTGCTGATTTTTTTTAATTTTTCACTGCGAAAACGTTCTGCTTGCGATGAGATGGGAACCATGATGTATTCATTTAGTATAACGGTAAAGATTCCGGCGATGATGCCGTTAATTAAAAACAGATAACAGAGAGTCTTTTTTCCAATCATCATTAATGGGAACAGGTCAAGTTCGCGATGTTGATGATACTCCATGATTATTAATACGGTTGCAAGCCAGCTTGCTATGGGTAAAAATTCTACAAATGAAGGTCCAAAATGAAGAACCACAAAGTGTGTAATGTTTAACAGTGTGGCTGATGATACGCGGATAAGTTTTTCAAAAAATTCTATGAGGTTAAAGAGCCCTGCAAAAAAGAGTGCGATGCCAATAAAATACCATGAAAAACGTTTAAACGTGTAGCGTGCAAAAACCATACTGCTAGTAGACGCCTATTTTTTTGGAGAAAGTTTTTTAAGTGATTCAGGGGTAATTAATCCGCAGGATACAATGGAGCGAATTGCTTCTTCAAAGGTAATGTCGGTGTGAATGATATCACATTCAGGAAGAATGAAAAAATATCCGGTCATTGGGCTTGGTGAATGAGGCATGAAGACTTTATAGTATCGTTCATTAGAGGATGTTTTTGGCAAGATAAGACCGTAGGTATCATCTACCGACTCAAGTAAAAACGCGATGTGATAATTTTTTTCTCGAGGGTATTGAATGAGTACAACTTTTTTGGCCATAGGAGTTATTTTTTTGTTAATTTGGAAGAAGTTAACTAATATTTTTGCTGAAGAATAAACGATTCTTACGAGCGGGATCTTTTCGATAATTTGATCAATGTAATGCATGAACCAGTGCACCAGAAAAAATTTAAGTATAATGCCAAGAGTCAAGATGAGGGCGGTTGCTATGATGAATTCAAATCCTGGAATATTTTGTAGAAATACAGATTCTAGTTGACGTAATGGAGTAAGAATTTTATAGACAAAACCATAGGCGAAATTAATAAAAAATAAGGTAAAGGCTATTGGGATAATGGTAAATAGCCCGCTCAGAAAAATTGTTTTAATAAACGAGTAGCTTCGTTCTAAAAAGTTCATAAAAATTCCTTCTATAAAAAATAGTGCATAGTTAATTATCTTAATTGAAGTTGTAACTCATTTCCTAGTTGTTGAGCAATTTCTTGAGCTTCATGCTCATTAGAGGCTTCGGTCATGATGCGAAGTATGTTTTCGGTTCCTGAGTAGCGTACTAAAATACGACCATCTTGTAGTGCTGCTTGATAATGAGCAATAATACAAGCATAAGTTCCTTGTGATAAATCTTTTTTCTCAATGACAGGAATATTGAGGAGAGCTTGTGGGAAATGAGTAAATGAATTCATGGCATGATTGTTGGTAGAAATTAATACGTCTAAAAGGCGTAAGGCTACAAAAATTCCATCGCAGATAGGTAAGTAATCACGTAAAATAATATGCCCTGATGGTTCGCCTCCAAGTAAGAGTCCCTGTTCATCAAGCTTTCTTAAAATATGTTTATCTCCAACGGAAACGCGAACTAATTTTTTCTGTTCTTGTGCAAGTGCTTTTTCTAAGCCTGAATTTGTCATTACGGTACCAACGAGCGTGTCAAGTGACTGATAGAACGTTGATGAGGCCAGTATCCATAAAATATCATCGCCATCACGCACCTCTCCTTGGCCTGTTACGGCGGTAATGCGGTCACCGTCACCGTCAAAGGCAAAGCCAGCATAAGCTCCATGTTGAACAACAGCTTTTTGTAAGGCTTCTGGATGAAGAGCTCCACAATGGTCGTTAATGTTGGTTCCATTGGGAAAAGCAGATAAGGTAATAACTTCTGCTCCTAATGCCATAAAAATAGGAGTGGCCATTGTTGATGTTGCGCCGTTTGCGCAATCGATTACTATTTTTGTTCCGGTTAAAAATTTTGATCCATAGAACTTAAAAATATTCTGTTGGTATTGGTCAAATAAATCATGTTGTTCGATTGAACCGACAACCTTTTCGGTATCATTATCGATTGTATTGAAATAATTCGCGATTATTTCTTCATCATGAGGGGTCAATTTCCCCCCCCCAGGAACGAGGATTTTGATGCCATTGTCATAGTATGGATTATGTGAGGCTGAAATAACAATGCCAAGGTCATATGAGCTATCATGTTGCATAAGACTACATGCGGCGGGAGTTGATAGGATGCCGGCATCAATAATGAGAACCGGTGCTGATAATAATCCGGTACATAATGCTGATTTAATTGCTTCATACGATTCACGCGTATCACCGACCATAAGAATTTTAATGGGGCTTTGATGTTTTTTGCTGTTTACAGCACAGGCATAAATTGCTTTACCAAGTTTTTTTAAGCTGTGGGGAAGAAATGGAAAGGTATCAGCTCTGCCTCGTATGCCATCGGTACCAAATTGTATTGAGTTATTCACTATGAACCTATCTTCTTTTTGAAATATTTCTTATTCGAATGTAAGTATTGTTACAATAACATAAAAATATCTTTGGGGTAATGGAGAAAAAAATTATGATACTTTTTTTAGGGACCTGTTTTCTTGTAGGACTTTCTGCGTCGGCTGCAATTGGGCCAATTTTTATTCTTACCTTTAATCGTAGTTCCGCGTATGGATTTTTGAATGGTTTTGCTACCGGACTAGGAGCTGCTTTTGTTGATGGTATTTATTTTTTATTAGGGCTTGCGGGGATTTTACCGCTGATTGCATCATCGAAAATGATTATCATGATGATGAATGCCGTTGGGGGATTAATATTGATAATTGTGGGTGTTCGTACATTGCGTAATCGCGTAAAGATTATTTCTGAAGAGATAATTGCTCAGGAAAGTTTATTAGCATCAAGTCTTAGATCTTTTATGATAACGCTGTTTAATCCAGCAGTAATTCTTTTTTTCATGGTGATCAGTATTAAATTTTTTCAAGATGAGATACTCACTAATACTGAAGTTTTGATGGGAAGTTTAACCGTTATGCTTGGTTCATTGACAATGCTTACGATTGTAGCATTTTTTGCTCGGTGGTTGGGGCGTGCGATTAGTGTAGAAAAATTACGTATGATGTCTTATGCAAGTGGGCTCCTGTTCATGGGAACAGGAGCCTACTTTATTTTTGACTTCGTTAAGAAAGCGTTACGGTTCTAACCTAATTTTTGATAACGGTGTGTTACTTTACCAATAACTCTAAAATTATCTTTACCGCGAATAAGTGCTACAGGGGGGCTTTTGTGATTAACTGATTCCAAAACAATGAAATCTTCCATGTAACTTACTTGCATAATTGCTTTAGTTAACGTGTCATTTCCATATTCAACTGCCGCTATATCGCCAGATCGTGTCCATGTTTCAGGAGATATAATAAGATGATCGCCTTTGAAAAAAATGGGAGCCATCAATGTATTTTCTACACAAAGGCAAAACAGATTTTCATCGGTACTATTAAATACCGGTGCAAATGTTTCTTTATAGCCGGTTGTTACTTGCGTAATTTGATTATTGTAAGGAGAAGGGTTAGAAGGAATATCACCCATTACCGGTACAATTTTAAGGTGGAGATTAACAGAAGTGTCTTCAGGAATATTAACGGTATTATCGACATTGTCGGTGCGGCTTTTGCGTTGTGCAAATAAATCAATTGGATGAATATCAAAAGCATTGGCTAATTTTTTTAATGCGTCTTCATTCCAACGACGTGTTCCATTTTTAATATGGGTCAGGTAACTTTCTGACATGCCGGTTTTCTCAGCAAGAACTTTAGTCGTCCATCCTCGCTCGCGTAGCAACTCTTTTACTCTTAACTCTGTAGATGACGTCATGGTACTCCTCTCTACACTATGATAAATTACGCTTATCTTAAAATTCGTTAACCAATAATATGCAACCTGCTCAAGTGTCCATTAATATAATCTACGTTGAATAGAAATACCACTAAATTTTCAATTGGTAAGATCATGCGTAGAAAAAAATATCTGTAGATAGTGAGAAATTATTTAAAAAAATAAGCTTATGATCTTTATTTTGCTTAAGGAGTTAGATCTTGGTAAATTTCCATGCATCACTATTTTCTAATTAATTATTTTTAAGCCTTAGGGATTTTGTGCGATTATTTTTTTGGGTATTTATTTTTTTTATGGGATCTATGTCAATGTATGCTCAACAAGAGCATAAGAAAATATTTTTTTGTACCGGTGCATTGTCGGGAGATTATCTGAGTGCTTGGTACTGTAAAAAATTACGAGCATTGGATCCAGCGCTTGTAGGAGAGGCCATTGCAGGTAAAGCGTTAGAAAATGAGGGGATAATCTTAAAACATCATTTTAATGATATTCAAGCAACTCATTTGACTGCTGCTTCAAGTATGTTTTTACGAATTTTTAGCATTCCAAGTCTTTTACGTTCCGTGAATGAACTTGCTCGTTATTTTGTTGATGAGAAATTTACCGATCTTGTTTTGGTTGATTTCCCATTCTTTAATTTACCGCTTGCTCGTGCCATAAAAAAAATAAGTAAAAATATTAAGGTAACTTATGTTGCACCTCCGGAGTTGTGGTTTTGGCGAAGTTGGGGAATTCATTATTTACTTAAGTGGTATTGTGACAAAATCGTGGTGTTATACCCGTTTGAAAAGTATTGGTATAAACAACATCTTGATCTTGAAGTTGAATGGATAGGCTATCCATTTTATGAGCGTCTCCATGAGCAGGTGCAACAGCATGATCAGAAAAAACATCAGATTGCGTTAATTCCCGGTTCTCGTATGAGTGAAGTAAAAACATTTTTACCGATTCTTGCCGAATTCGTTGCTGTGTTTCATAAAAAATATCCTGAGGTGACATTTATATTGCCACTTGCAGAAACAATTTCTCGAGATTTTGTAGCGCAAGAACTTATTAAATATAAGATTGCATCTAATGTTATTATCGTAACTGATGGTGATGAGAAGTTAAAAAAAATGAGTTCTTCTTGTCTTGCAATTTCTAAGCCGGGAACAACTACGTTGGAACTTGCTATTTTAAAGATTCCCAGTGTTGTTATGTGTCGTGTGGGGTGGATGACCTACTGGTTGAGTTGTTTAATGGTGCCGCAAAAATATGTTTCGTTACCGAATATTTTTCTTGATACCGAAGTTTTTAAAGAGTTTTTTCAATCTGACTGTACGGTAAAAAAATTAATGGTTGAAGTCGATAAACTTTATCAATCGTTCTTACATAAAGATGATTTCTATAAAAATAAGCTTCACGATCTTGATCGATTGGATGTTCAATTTTCTTATTCAGGAGCCGCATGAAATTATCCGGTGCCATGAGTAAAAAGCTTACTAAAGATTTCTTTGAGCATGAGGCATGGGGGCAGAATAAACTTGTGTGTGGTATTGATGAAGCGGGCAGAGGGCCGTTAGTTGGACCGGTAGTTGTTGCTGCCGCGGTGTTGCCGATTAATACTACCTATAAGCTTCTTAAAGATTCTAAAGTGCTTACTGAAGTTGAACGAGAACAAGCGTTTACATGGATCGTCAAACATGCCATTTACAGTGTTGTGGTGGTGAATCATCATGATATTGATTGTCTGAATATTTATCAGGCAACCAAGCGTGCTATGCATAAAGCGTATGTACAGATTATTGAACAACTTCAATCTGTTGAATTGTTACACAGTGTTCTTGTTGATGCGATGCCATTAGAAATTGCACCAGGATATAAACATGATAAACTGGAGGTTCATTCGTTTCCTTTTGCAGAATCAAAATCAAAATCAGTTGCGGCGGCTTCGATTATTGCAAAAGTTACTCGGGACCGGTTGATGGTGCGGTTGAATAGTTCATTTCCGTTGTATAATTTTCAACAACATAAAGGGTATGGGACGCCTGCCCATGATGTAAGTATTCGATTGCATGGTCCATCGATTATTCATAGAAACAGTTTTATTTCAAAATATTTAAACGAAGTTAAATCACATGATGAACAACAAAACACACTCTTTTGAAACTCAATCCAAAAAAGCTTTTGCTGAAGTAGTAGCAAGTTCTTTGGAGATATTTACTGCGCAATGTTGGGAGTGGGATCATCAGCCACGGTTTGGTTCATTGGTGTGTGTGCGCGTGCAAGACTTAATTATTTTTGGTTGCGTGATGCAGGTGCGTACCGGGTCACTTGATCCAATCAGAACGCCGGTGGCGTATAAAAAAACTGAAGAAGAGTTGCGGTCAGAGCAACCGCAAATTTTTGAATTTTTAACGACGACGTTTGATGCACAGGTTCTTGGGTATCTTCAGGTAGATCAAGAAATAGAACAGAAAATTTTTTATATGTTGCCGCCATACCCATCAAAAATTCATGCATTTGTTCAAGATTGTACGGTTGATTTGTCAGATCAATTTTTTTCTGATACCAGCTTTTTACATCTACTATTTGCGTTTCAAAGCAAAATCTTAAATCTCGATGAGCTTCTATTGTCGATTATCCAGCAGCAGTCGTCTGCTGGGGCTTTGAGTAAAGAAAGCTTTAATAATTTTTGTCAGACGTTTTCATTACTTAATGGCAATGATTATCGGCGTACCAAGCTATTTTTACAGCGAGTTGCTCAGGTTGTTCGCTGACTCTTTTCTGTTTAAATCATTGACGATTTCTTTGTTGATTAACTATCTTGAGATCTAGTTAATTCTATAAACTATCTGTTTTTCGGGGGATATTATCTAATGTTAAAAGGTTCTCTGTTGGTATTTTTGATCATTATTCAGAGTTTCTTTAATGACATGAGTAGCCTAATCTTTCGAGACATTATTATTGACAAATATGAACAAAGTGTGTTCCCGGCTATATTGGGGTCTCCTTTGCCAATGTATAAAGCTCGTAAAATATTTGCAGCAGATAAGTCTGCGCTGAGAATTGCTAAAGATGTGATTGCTTCTTACTATACTTCTATTAGTGAAGGTGTGTATTCAAATTTTGAGTATGAGGTAAATATTATTGTTATGCGTATTCTTGAGGATCTTTCAAGGAAGGCTAAAAAAAATGATGTAATTGTTCTTAATCTTGCTACGGTTCTTTCAGATTTTGAGTTGATGAAACAATATGATTTTGAACCAATTCCCGATGTTTCTTTCTTTTATAATTTTAGAATTTCAGGGAAATGTACGGGGGTAAGGTCAATGGTTAAATGTTGTGCCATACTTAAATCGAGAGGGTTTTCATTAGTTTTTCTTTCAAGTAGAGGAGGTTGGAAAGAAGGGCTAAAAGATGCAACGCTAAATAATTTGAATGAAGTAGGGGGAAAATTAGGGTTAGTGGTTACTGGAGATGAGCTTTTTCTTGCTCCTGATGAGTGCAACTGGAATGTCCATAAAAAAAGGACGGTTTCTGTTGGTGAATGGAAAGTAAAATGTCGTCAAGAATTAGTTGATAAGCAATGTAATATTGTTGCCTGTTTTGGTGATTGTGAGGATGATTTTGAAGGTGGAAATACGGGAATAGAGGTAAGGCTGCCAAACTATTTGCGCTTGTTTCCTGATCTTGGGATTAAAAATTATTTGAGATCGTAATAGAAAAATTCAGGGGAGATTGTGCTATGAAGATAACCAATTTATTTATTCTTACAGCTGTTTTTATGGGAAACGTTTCTAATGTAAGAGGTATGAATGCTGAACCGGTACAAGTAGTTTTTGATGCTTTATATACTATGCCAGTGCGTGAAGATGGGTATACCGGCTTTGAGTGTGAAACCGAAGAGGTTGTGACGCAAGCTCTTGCGCGGATTCCTGAGAAGGCTGGTGTGAGCGATGTGATTATGATCAAGGTTGAAGTTCTTCTCTCAGACTTCTTGTTATTAAAAAAACATGGCTTTGAGTCGATATGGAATGAAAATATCTTCTATAATTTCAGACGCGGTAAACAATGTACCCCGGTAAAGCCTATGGTAAAGGCTTGTGGAATTCTTTATGAAAGGGGATACAAACTTATTTTTGATACGGGGCGAAGAAGTTGGGAAGAGGGATTACGAGACGCAACGCTTGAGCAGTTAAATGATGTTTTGAAAGAAGTAGAAACTGAGGTTGGTACTGATGAGCTATTTCTTGCTCCTGATGAATGTAATTGGCAACATTATAAAGAAAAAACGGTTTCTTTTGGTCGATGGATGGGTGTATTACGTCAAGCCATAGCTAATGATGGAGAGAAGATTATCGTTGCGACTTTTGGTGATTGTGATGATGATTTTGAAGGTGGATCTACGGGGATAGAGGTAAGGTTGCCAAATTATTTGCAGTTGTACGCTGTAGCTCCAAAATAAAATTAATTAAAAATCGCAGAAGATTCTGAGTCAACTCATGATCTCCTGCGATTTCTTTTTGGCTTGATTAAGCTTTTTTTCTCGTCAATATTTTAAGCATGATGATCTGTGTAATAATCCCAACCAGCATCGATATTAATCCATTCATCGATAAACTTACTCGTCCAATAAGCATTCCTGCGCATAAAAAAGCAAGTGAGGCTGAAAATACGATAGGGATAGTAAACTGTGATTGCACTTTGACGGTATCATGATGGTGAGCTCCAGCGCTTATCGAAGTCATAAGCATACAGTCAGATATTGGAGATAGATGGTGTGAAACAACGGCGCCGGATACAATGGCGCCAAGAATTGGATAAATAATAGTTATACTTTCAAGGGCTACCGGTGTTTGGAAATGAAGCAATGAGATAGTCATTGGTAAGGCGATTGAAATTAAGATATCCATTGCGCCCCAACCACTTCCCATAAATGTTCCAATGGCAGAAGTTACCAGAAAGAAGATTAGTGGTAATAGATGAATGCTTAAGCTGTCTCCTAAGAAGGTGGCAATGTAACTTCCGGTGGATAATTCTCGATTCAAGAGTGCTGTTAATGTCCATACTAAGACCAACATAGTTACCGATGGACCCATTAATTGTAGACCTTTAATAAAAATAGCTGGGATTTTTCTTATGACAATTTTGTTACGTGTTATAAGAAATACAATGCTAAACAACAATGTGGTGATTGATCCTATGAAGAGCGAAGCTGCCATCAGCGTTTTTTGGAGTGATTGTATTATGCCTTGAGTTCCGCCAAAGAGATGGTAGTTTCCAAAATATAACATACTGACAAAGACGGAAGTAAAGAGCATACCCATAGGTACCAGAAAATCTACGAGGGAATGTTGTTCATTACGATCTTGTGAAAGATCATGATCATGATGGCCAACCGGATTTTTGCCTCCAAATAGATTGCCTGTTTCGTGAGCGATTTGTTCCTGTTTTTTAAGCGTGCCATATGAAGTACGTCGAAAAACCATTACCCATAAAAAGATTATCGAAATCCAGCAGTAAAAGAAAAACGGTGTCATCCCAAGGTATACATTAAAAGGATCTCCGGTAATTAGGGTTGCAGACGTATTATTTCCACTGGTTGTGTTATTAATGGTGATACCTGTACGTTGCATTTGACCAATGATTTCAGCAACCCAGCTAGAGATGGGAAATAAGACGGCTAATGGGGCCGCTGCGGTGTTAACTAAGAGGGCTAATTTTACGCGTGGGATTTTGAAGCGATCAGTTACGGTCCGCATGACCGATCCGGTTGTTAAGCAGCTAAAGTAGTCATCAACAAAGAGTGATAGTGATAAAAGAAGTGTGGCCAATTCAGCATGCCATGCTTTTTTAAGATAACGCTTAACAAAATTTCCATAAGCACTGACGCCTCCTGAGTATTGAAGCAATGCGATGATAATGCCAAGGATGAGCAAGAAGAGACACAGGAAAAGATAATTTGAGGCCCAAAAACTTTCCCAGGAGTTTATGGCTTCAAGATTGAGAATTCCAAGAACTTTGGTTCCTGAGGTAATTAGGCTTTTGATCAGAGAAAAATCGTGTATGATTAGTGATGCAGAAAAAATGCCAACGAGCAGTGATGTGATTATGCTATGCGTATAATGAGCAAATAAAATAACTAATAACGGAGGCAGGACAACCATCCACGTATTCTGCATAAAATCCCTTCAATAAAATGTCATTCATTTTTATCACGTTTTTTATTTATACTGAGCACTATGTTGTACCATAAAATGGCTAAAATAAAAGTAAAACTCTAAACCAATGAAGATAGATGCATAAAAAATTAATAAGCGTGTTACAAAATCTATATCCAGACGAAATAAAGTGGAAAGTTCGATTACTTGATAATTGGTATTCCATTATGGGTCCTATGGGTACAAAAGTTATTTTACTTAGCATACGTGAGCCCATATTAATTCTTGGGGTCTCTCATCCTGCATGGGCACAGGAGCTTCATCTTCTAAAATCCACAATTCAACATAACATTAATAGCTTTCTTGGAAAAGAGTACATTAAAAATATTCATTTTCAGGTTGTCCCTGAACAAAAGGTGGTTAAAATTCCTCCTGCCAATAATTCTATGCCCAAAAAGAGAGTGGTTGAGCATCGCTCTCTAACGTTAAAAGAAGAAGATGCCCTGCATAATGTCAGTGATGATGCGTTGAGGAATGCGTTAAGGCATTATTTAGCCTTCTGTAATTCTAAAAAATAAGTGTTTTTTTAGTTATTGAGTATAAAAAAAGGCGTAGGGGTTTGTTCCTACGCCTTAAAATTTTTAGAGACTAAAATTAATGTCCTGGTAGAGGTGCTGGCATCGGTAACGGCATCGGTAATGGTGCTGGTAAAGCTACAGGCATCGGTAATGGTGCTGGTAATGGAGGAGGGAGTGCCGCTGGTAATGCTGGTGCTGGAATTGGTTCTGGAATAGGTGCGGGTAATGCTACTGGAACTATTGGGGCTGGTGTTTGAACTACTGGTACAGCTATTGGAAGTGGTGCGGTTACTGGAGCAGGGGCTTGAACTACTGGAGCAGGGGCTTGAACTACTGGAGCAGGGGCTTGCGCTGCCTGAGCTGTTTTTTCTTTATCTTCTTTTTCTTTCTTTTCTCGTTTTTCTTTTGCTTTTTCTTTTTCTTTTTCTTTTTCTTCTTTAGTTTTACGCGATTCTTTATTTGATTCTTCCGCTTTCTTTAAAGCGGCATCAATTTCGTCTTTTTTAGTAAGAAGAGCATGTTTTTGGTGTTGTAACGGTTCTTCTTGTGCTTTTATTTTTGCAATCGCTGCGTAAATTGCAGCCTTTCTTTCAAGTAACGCTGCGGATAAGCTAGGTTTTTGTGGTGTGTGCTCACTATGATGTATTGTTGTTGCGAGGCGAGCGAAGCACACTCCTGAGCTTAGCAACGTGATTAGTAGAATACAGATTTTAATGAGTGAAAATGCTTTATTTCTCACGATATCTCCTTCAATAATTAACCCGATTTTCGGTTCTTTATTTTAATTATGGCAGGATTTATTACAGTGAGTCAATAAAGTTCCTATTTTTTCATAAAACTAAAGAAGACGATGCTGGTAATTACTCCAACTCCAAGTGAGCATAGTGCTGTGATAAGTATGCTGGTATGTGTTATCAAGAATCCTGAACATAGAAAAGACAGCGCCGAACATGCGATCAGTGGTAAAACGTATTGTGATTGTGCTTTGACAACGTCTTCATGATAAGCACCTGCGCTCTTGGTTGACATCATGAGGGTATCTGCCACCGGAGATAGATTGTTTGATGCGACAGCTCCAGAAACAACCGCCGCCAGTAATGGGTATAAAATATGGATTTGATCAAGAAAAATAGGGGTTTTTAGGCCTAAAATGGTAATTGCCATATCAACCGAGATAGGTAATAGAATTCCCATGGTACCCCAAGCAGAACCGATTAAGGTGCCGATGGTCACGGCAAGAAGAAAGAATATTACTGGTAGAAGTTCTATGTGAACATTGCTTCCTAAGAACCCTGCTATGTATTGGCCTGTTGCTAGTTCGTTACGGAGAAGTGGACTGAGGGTCCAGACCAATAGTAAGAAAATAACAGAAGAAGACATTAAATCGATTCCTTGTCCGATAACAAACGGCAATCTCTTTGCACTAATTTTGTGGCGAATGAGAAGAAAAAGAATGGTAAAAACTAAGGCGATTAATGATCCAAAGAAGAGCGATGCTGATTTTGGAGACTGTTGTAGAGCAAAAACAAAGCTTTTTGTGCCGCCAAATCCCGAAAAATTACCGAGACTTAGCATAATGATGAATATAGAACTAAAGAGTATCAACATAGGAGCTATAAAGTCTATCAGAGATGCGGATCCGTTGTTGTCATGTGCTATTAAGTCTGCTAATGGTTCTTTCCCTCCAAATAAATTCCCCGTTTTTTGTGCAATTTCTTCATGTTGGCGAACAATACCATAAGAGATTTTTCTGTAGATGAGATACCCAATAATGACAATGACCAGTAACGAATAAAAGCAAAATGGGATGATTTCTAGATACAGCGAGAAAGGGTCGGCCTTGATGACGGCGGTTGCTCCATGTGTATCGATACCGCTTCGACGAAAATTAGTGACGATATCGGCGACCCAGCTTGATACCGGTGCAAGCACTGCAATGGGCGCAGCCATGAGATTGGTGAGGAGTGCGAGTTTAACGCGTGGAATTCGAAACATATCGGTTACCGAACGCATGACGGTGCCAACGGTTAAGCTGCTAAAATAGTCATCGATGAATAAAAAGAGTGATAAGCCAAAGCCGGCAGCTTCAGCTTGTTCAGGTTTTTTAAGATATTTTTTTATGTGATTTCCATAGGCCAAGATTCCACCAGACTCATGAAGGATCATAGTTAAAATGCTGATGATTAGCAGGAAAAAACATATAAAGAGAGCTGAGGTGGATAGGGTTGATTGCCATGACGTCATGGAGCTTAATTCAGAGGTTTCCCAAAGTTTGTGAAAAAAAGAAGGGACCGCTTTGGTTAAGGAAAAATCGTTTGCAATCAGGAGTGCTGAAGTGATCCCCAATAATAATGCTGCCATGATACGCTTTGTTATGTAGGCACAGAGAATGACGAGGAGTGGTGGCAATAGAACTAACCAGGTATTTTGCATAGAGATTCCTTAATGAAAACGATTGAATCAAAAATAACGTTCATCATAACAAAAAAGATTTAACGCGTATATTTTTGTGCTTAAAGCAAACAAACACATTCCTTGCAAACGAAAGACGCAAACTTGTAGGCTGAAGGAATATAAAGGAGAAGTGTATGAATAAGTTTTGGCTTTTTTTCTTGTTATTTAATGGTAGAATATTGACCATTTTATCCGTTCCTGAGTCTCTATCGAATGTTCAAATGGTAATGCCGCTTGAAATTTCTGTTGCAAAAATTGTCGATGTGCCTGGGGTTGTAAGACTTAAAAATGGAGATATTCGCGCGCTTTACACCCGAGCCTGTTATCAACAAAGCAGTGGGCATTTGAATGAAGCACGTGAAACCTATGATCAGATTACGAATCAGAAATTAACGCGGGATCAGCGGTACATTTATGATGGATATGTACGATTACTTTTTGATACACAACAGTTTGCTAAATTGGTTAATTTGTTTTATGAAAAGAAGAATATTTTTACAAAAATGTTCCAAAATAATCTTCCGATTCAACTAATGTTTGCGCGTGCATGTCTTTATGCGGGAAAAAGCGATAAGGCTGCAAAGCAGTTTGATTTATTGGAAAAGCAACATAAAGATGATGAGACGGTTGCTTATTACAAAGCAGAATCGTTGCTTTCTCAGCCAGAAAAAGCGTTGCCTTATCTTGAGCAATGTATTGATCGTGCCGCATTAAAAAAACAGCATTTCTTATTTCACTTTCTTTCGTCAAAAATGTATTTAAAAATGCAAAAACCTGAGCAAGCATTAGCCGCAATTAATAAAAGTCTTGCATGCTATCCAAAATTTGGGCAGGGATTATTGTTTAAAGCGATGCTTTTTGAACAATTAAAGGTAATTAGTGAGGCGATTAAAGGGTATGAGAACTTTTTAGAAGTGATTGGTTACGATCAAGAAATTGAAAATCAGTTGGTACAGCTTTTATTGTCTCAACGTCGTTTTGGAGATGCTGCAGGTCGATTGCGTAAACGAGGTAAAGCTGACCCGGGGCATTATTTTAATATAGCGCTTCTTGAACTTAAAGCTAAGCGACTTCCCGAAGCACTTGAAAGTATTGATGCAGCATTAAAACAATCTCCACAGCATGCAAAAGCAAAATTGCTTAAACTTGATATTTTGTTGGCGATGAATCAGCAAATACAAGCTTTAGATTTTATTCAGGAATGGTTGACTCAAGAACCTGAAAATCTATCGGTGATGCATGTTCTTATGTTGCTTAAGAAAGTGCATATTTCGGGAGAAAGTCTTATAGCGGTACTTGAAAAAATATTGCAAATAAAACAATCAGCCTTGCTTCATGCTACGTTGGCGGATTTATGTATGGAGTCAGATCGGCATGATCAGGCTAAAGAACAGTATCAAAAGGCTTTAGCGCTGGCAAAAGATGAGCCAATTAAAATGAAGCTTTCTTACATGGTTGCGTACAGTTTGGTAAAACTTCAAAAACCTGATGAAGCTATTAAGCAACTTTGTGAAATTACCGCTAAAACACCGTATCCTGCGGCTTGTAATTTACTTGCAGATCTTTATGCGCGAAGTGATAGTAATTTATCCGAGGCGCTTGCGTTAGTTGAAAAAGCGTTAGCTCAGAAGCCTAATCGGCCTGAGTTTCTTGATACTAAAATGAGCGTCTTGGCAAAAATAGGGAGAGATACTGAGACTCGCGTTATCTCAGAAAATGCGGTAACCTCTACTCCTCAAAGTCCTATAGTCAGCCAAAATTTAGAAGAATTGAATGCTCAAAAATGACTAATATGCCAACTAAATTTATTTGTGTAACTGCCGGTGGATCCGGAGGCCACCTTATTCCTGCTTTAGAAATTGCACAAAAGTGGATAAAGGATAATCCTGGTTCTGCTGTAATGCTGGTTACGACAACTAAAAAGATTGATGAGACAATTATTCAGCAGTACCCATGTATTAATAAAATTATTCGGCTTTCATTGCCGACGATAAGTTTACGACGCTTCTGGGCGCTGCCCGATATTTTACTTAAAACAATTTTTGCTTTTGGGCGAACACTTTTTGCATTGATTAAAACGAAACCGGTTTCCATTATTTCTACCGGTGGGTTTATTTCTGTCCCAGTTTGTCTTGCGGCAAAGCTTTGTAGAATTCCTATAGATCTTTACGAACTAAATGCGGTTCCTGGTAAGGCTATTAAGTTTTTATCAAAGCTTGCATCACGAATTATTATTACGTTTCCCGTAAGTAAACAATTTTTCCCAGCTGAACGTTGTGTGTATGAAGCTTATCCGGTGCGATTTACTCAAGAGCATATTATCCCAAATAAGTTATGTGCGTTGGCCGCTATTCCAGGGTTTTCTCAGGACCGTAAAACGATTTTCTTGTTAGGTGGTTCTCAAGGATCGGTGCAATTGAATCTTAAGTTAAAAGATTTTTTGCTTACACATTCTTTCGTGCATGAGCAGGTACAAATTATTCATCAAACAGGTTTACGGGATCGGACCGATTGGACCTGGTTTTATGCAAATCTTAATATTCCTGCGGTGATTTTTTCTTACACGCATAACATTGCTAATTACTATCAACTAGCAGATTTGGTGATTACTCGTGCAGGTGCTGGAACATTGTTTGAACTCCTGTTTTTTGGAAAGAAAAGTCTCATTGTCCCGTTAATTACCAACACAACTGACCATCAAAAAGATAATGCACAAGCGATGGTTGATGCTCATCCAGAGATTTTTACGATGTTGGAGCATAAGGTTATCGACAATAATCCTGATGTTTTTTATGAGCGGATTCGGGATATTATTGATGTGTAAGCTTTGCTAAGTTTTGACTTCTTTTAGCGAATTTCTAGGGGGTTATTTTATTTTTTGACACGTCATCCTCGCGAATGCGGGGATCCAGGTCTTTTAATAAAAAATTATTCAAAAAAAGAATTAAAAAGAAAGTAAGTTTTTGATCCCCGCGTTCGCGAGGATGACGTACATAAGAGTTAAAATTTTTAATAAGACTATCACCATATTGTCTATTCAGATGGTGTTTTAGCCACTTTCTCTTTTTGATAAAACGCATAGAACATGTTGATTATAAAAAAACCTATAAGTACGTTAAGGTACCGCATAATCATAAAGATTATAAAAAACACTGCAGTAGGAATATTTTTATAATGTACCCGTACATGTTCTAGTATCGTATTTTTTGCATTGATGCCAAGGCTTAACGTGAAATAAGAAAATAACCAGAAGCAACCAAGAAGTGTGGTGACCAAAATAATGAATAGTGGGATGTTAAGAAAAAGTAATTTAAAACCACTTGTTGATGATTGCCATAAATCTTTTAATGATCGTTGTGAGTCAAGCCAGTAAAAAAGAATAAAATTATAGCACAGTATAAAAATGAGAATTACCCACTGAATTATGCCAAAAATGCTTAAAATCGATTGGAATGGTGTGAGGGGGTCTTTCTTCCAGTGGATAGCGAGATAGTAAAGCATATTTGCTACGGGCAGTATCACGACAATCATAAGTGTGGTTAATAAGGTGAGAGCACAAAGTGAGCCTATGCACCATAAAATAAAATCCCAAAGGTCTCTTATATAATCTCTTCGGGTTATTTGCTTAAGTTGATCCTGTCTAATAAAGATGGTAAAAAAGATCATTAATACAAAATAGCTTATCAGGAGGTTCATGTTGTTCTTGATAAAAAGTGTATTACTGTTGAGCATTACAATGGCAACGACGAAATCAATGATTACGAGCCATCTGAACAGCGATAGAAAATTTTTTAATGAGACGTTGAAAAGCTGGCATGATTGCTTTATGAATGGCATAAAATTACTGGGGATTAAGAGGGAAATTGATTGGGTCCATGATTGAAAAAGATAAGATAGCATCATAAAATTCTCCTGAAAAGTATGGTTAGTTTGTAATGAGTGAATGAGTTTACGATAGAGGTGAGTGTGCCTTGATGTCAATAACTAATATGCAGCGTTGAACGTTGAGTGTTTTTTTATAATTAAAAAATGATCTACTATGTAAAGCTTTTTTATAACTAAAATTCTATTTGATTGTTTGTATAAAACATCTTTTTTTTTTACAAAAGTTGCACTATAAGAATTAAAAAACGTGTGCTATACTTCTTTCCGTTAGCCTGATTTGTACTTTGTTGGAGTGAAAAATAAACTGCTCAATAAGGAAAAGGAGAGTACATGTTAACGGTCAAAACGCCCGTTACGCTTGTTCTTGCGGGAGAGTGGGCAAGTCGTGAAGAAGGAAATAATTGTTTAGCGAGTGCTATTAATAAAAATATCGTCATTACGATAGAGAGTAGTGTAGATATAAAAATTAGTGTACCGATCGTGGGGGTAGAATCTTGTCTGTTGTTTTCTAAAGAATGTACGGTTTCGTCTAAGAGTGTTTCGCATCAACAGCTTTTTCATCTTATTAAACGTGTTATTTCTATAACGCTAACCTATCTCAAAAATATTGAGGTTGAGATTAAGCATTTTTCATTAACCATTAATACTGATCATCTATCGATTACGCAAAAAAATGGTGAAGTGCAATGGGTTGATCTTAATATTAATGCAGCCATAGGGGTTGCATTAGTTAAGTCGTTATTTCAGTTTCATGAACAAAATGTTACGACTGTAATGGCAAAACAACATATTTTTAAAGTTGCGTTTCTTGCATTACATAACATTAAAGATGACCATGAGTATGGTTCCGATATTGCGGCGTCAGCTTATGGGACAACCGTTCTTTATCAACATGTGAGTTTTTCTTGGATTAGTAAGCAGCTTTTAGCAAACCAAGAAAACATTCATGCAATTGTTGATAAACAGTGGCCAGATTTAAAAATAGCGCCGTTTAGTATGCCAGATGATCTAAAACTATGTGTTTGTTTTGTTGATCAACAAAAACCAACGCATGAGTTAACGAAAAAAATTGATGCTTATAAAATTGCTTACCCAATACGTTATAAGCAGTTATGTGCGTCAATTAACATTATTGTTAAAGATTTGGCGGCGGCGATTCAAAAAAATGATAAGCCAACAATTCTGAGTTTGATTAAGCAAAATAAGCAGTTACTGAAGCATCTTTTAGAAGAGGCTGGGAACAGTCTTGAGACGCCTGCGCAAAATACCTTAATTTCCTGTGCTGAAGAATGTGGTGCTGCTGCAAAATTTGCAGGTACCAGTGAAACTGGTTATGGGTTTGCGTTATGTCTTGATCGCTTTACCGCGCAAAAGGTTAAACGCAAATGGGAGAAAAAGGGAATGCAGATGCTTAATACTCAGATTCTTGGATAAATCTTTTACGCGCTGCTTTGAGTCGTTGTGCTTAGAGCAGCGTGTTTTTCTTCTTCATATTATTCATTTTTTTTAATCTTGTCTGAAGTGATTTTAGTCAGAATCTTCACATAAATATCTAAGAAATTCATAACAATCTTGTAGAGCTTTTGTGCAACATACGCCTATAGAAGCGCAACATTTGGTAGTTTTTTCACAAGTCCATAAGCAGCAGCATGTTGTGCCTTTGCAGCATTGAAAACACTGTTTTAGTAATCCATAGGTGTATTTACAACATTGATACGTGCCGTAGCAATAGGTGAAGGTTTTTTTGCAACAGCAGGTAAGACAGCATTGTTGCTCTTCTCGAGGATATCCGGTTTCATCTATTTCTTCCTCTTCTTCTTTTAATGCCAGCCTTGCCTGTTCTAGTTCTGTTTCCTGATACATTGATGGTTGAGGTTGCATTGAAGTAAGTTGCTGATCCAACGTAACAAACAGTAGTGTTATTGAAAACACCATGATGTTCTTATGATAGGTCACACAATTTCCTTAAAGCGTACTTGCCTTGATATGGTTATTGTTAAGTACGATGTACTTGCCTTGCTGGGTATCCCAACTTATGATGACGGTATTTTTATTAAGCCATTTTTTATCGATGGTAAATGATATGTCGGTAACATAAAGATTATCAACAATCTTGTTGATCTTGAATGTTCCGAGCGGAGAATCATGCCATATGCCTATTTCATACGGTTGTGAAGCCCAGCGATAAGCGCCATCTTCTTTTGACCAATGCATGGGGTGATCAGAAAAATGCATCCACCAGGCACAATGTTTTTCATCATGTGAAATAAATCTAAAGCCTTCGGGAATTTCTTCAATGGTACTTGGTACCCCCGAGCTGTGATAATCACCTCGGCACCCAAAGTATCCCTGTTCTGCCACCGTTGCAAAAAGTTCATGAGCAAGAGAGACGGTTAAGTCACCCATAAAATATTGAAAAATATTTTGAATGTCCGAGACGAATGGTGATCCGAGGAGAATAAAGTTTGTGCCTTTCGGAAATGAATGTTTAGCAAAAAATTGTGCATATCGGTCTTCAAAAATGGTCATTCCGGAGGCGTGGGCATGCATGCGGGTAATGTTGTTATGTATTCCGGTGGCAAGTGAGTATCCGGTACAGGCAAGGACGAGATAAAAAATAGGACGAACGACGTGTTTTGTGTAGTGTAACCCAAATAAAATAACTGCAATTATAATTGGGTAAGCACTGTTGATATAACGGGCTGCAGGATATGCAAGAAATGCTTGCCAGCTAAAACAATAGAATCCAATGATAAAAAAGAGTAACAGCCTGAAGCGATTTTTATACGCGTGCCAACAGAGGGTTATAAGTAAAACCCACCAAGTAAGTATGATCATTTTGTCAGTAGTAGTTTGATTATTGAGACAGAACATGATACTGCTCCATGAGAAAAATGCATCAAGCCAGATAGTTGCTTTGTGAGTAAGCGTAGTAACCCAGGAGATAGTTTGCTCGGGAATTATTGATGTACTTGGGGTTATCGGGATTGTTGCTGGTAATGCTATTGATGGTGTCTGAGCAACAAACCAATTGGTTGGGAGTAACTTGGTGAGTGTAGGAAAGCGTAATGATAAGTTATAAAAAGTTCGATCAAGTGTTTGTATGCCAAATGCCCAGAGGCGTATGAGAACGTAAAGAATGTTGACGACAAAAAACACCCAGGTCTTAGTACATGCTTTTTTTAGTGATTTTGTATAGAGCCAGACGCCGAAAAAGAGCCAGAATGGAAAGAATATGGCATTTTCACGTGAGAGTAGTGAGAGAAGGAATATGAGGGCGGATGAGGTAAGAAGAGCGACTTGTGTATGTTTTTTTTCAAAAAAACATTGATGGTACAAAAGCAACGTGAGCAGTAAAAATAGCGTTGACAGTGAGTTATGCGTAGCCGCAATCCAAACAAGCCAGGAGTTATCTGGGTAGAAGGCAAATAAAAATCCACCAAGAGTAGCAAAACCTAGTGGCAAAAAAAGTATGAGTAGCCAAAAAAATAACATGGCATTGAGAGCATGCAGTGTAACGTGTTGCCAGAGGTATGCTTTAACGTTTAATCCCCAAAAATAATAGATGCCGGTGAAAAATATGTTTTTGATGGGGCGTAAAAATCCTGAAATAACATTTGCTTTGGAGCGCTTAAAATTTACCGGAACAATAAACTCACGTTCATCTGCTGAAAAGACACGTACGACATCTTCTTTGGAGCGCATAATGCCGTTAATGATTTGCCCCAGGTCGTCTTCGCGGTACCAAATTTTGTCTACGGAAAGGCCAAAGGTTAGTAACGTAGTGGTAAAAATAATCAGACTTATTAAGATTTTTTTAGTGAGAGTTATGTTCATAGCTCCAAGGCCTTTACTTGTTCTACAACTTCTTTTACCTGTTCAACCTGATCTTGGGCAACAATGAGTAATGTGTCTTCAGTTTCGATGATGCATAGGTTGCTAACGCCAACACAGGCAATAATCTTTTTCTTGCTGCTTACTAAATTATTACTGCCATTGATATTGATGGTTGGGTTATTGAGCTGGTTGTAATGTTTTTGGAGCGATAAAAAAGTTGTGAGATTTCCAACATCATACCAGGTGAATGAAGCTGGGATCATCATGGCATTAGTTGTTTTTTCCATGATGGCATAGTCCATGGAAATACTTGGGATGTTGCTGTAGGGGGCTTGATGCTGTAGGTGCTGTTGTATGGTGTTATAAACGGTTGGTGTATGTTGTTTGAACTCTTGTATGAATGCTTTGACGGTGCCCGCAAATATGCCGATATTCCAGAACATATCATGTCGTGTGAGATATTCTTGTGCTTTGATGAGCGATGGTTTTTCATGGAATTTGATGATGGAAAGTGGGGTACTAGAAGTTTGTTTGGTTTGAATGTACCCATATCCCGTTGCAGGATACGTCGGCTTGAGACCAATTAAAAAAAGATTATTATTTTTTTGAGCAGAGTTCAGTACTTGTTGTACTGCTTTGATCCATCCAGTTTGCTCTGGAATAAAATGATCAGCAGGTAAAAAAAGGACAATGGCTTCAGGATCTTGTTCATAGACATGGTGACAACCTAGCAAGATTGCCGGGGCGGTGTTGCGAGCAGATGGTTCTATGACGAAGGATCCAACAGTGTCTTTAAGTGTTTGAGTAATTGCTTTTTCTTGTTCTTGGTTGGTAATCACAAAGATATTTTCTTTACCTATCCCTAATGCGGTGACTCGTTGTACGGCTTGTTCAATGAGTGAGCTGTTATGGATGAAGGGGAGAAGTTGTTTTGGTTTGGTTGCGCTGCTCAGGGGCCAGAGGCGTGATCCGCTGCCGCCTGCAAGAATGCCAACGTACATGCTTTTCATATGTGATCCTTACGTGTGGATAATAATGTCCATGCTCCCAAAGCAGATAACATAATTAACTGACCTTCAAACATCATGCGAAAGCGTGCGCAGCCATCATGCCCGGTGATTAATGAAAAATAGCTAAGATAGGAAAGAAAAAATAGCAGAAGCATCCATTGCCGTTTGTGAAGTAAATATCCAATACCGATGGTGACGAGAAGATAACGAATTGATTGCCATAAAAATTCGAGTAAGCCTACTACTTTTACCCAGTATAAATTGGTGTTTCCAATAACATAAAATTTTACACGATCATAGAACGAGCCGTGCATACGAAAAAAAGAGAATTGTCCGCTGAAAATAGCTGGATCAACAAGAATCTTAAGATTTGCTGCGTATAAACCAAACCAAGTTTTGAAGGTGTTTTTAAGCCATGCGTACATGACGATCAGGGGATTATGGTTAATCTGTTCCCATAGGAACGATCGAACGCCTGCTAACCCATGTGTACGTTCAAGTTTTTTGAGTTGCTCTCGTTCATGGTCAGAAGTGGTGTTATTATTTTCAGCAAGCACATGAGGGAAGAACCAAAAAAGTATGTTTACTTCACTTAATGAACCGATCGAAAAAGAATCAAAGGTGATTTTGTTATGGACACGGTAGCCTATGATGGGGATATAAAACATGATTAAAAAAAGAGCGATAGTCTTAAGGTATGGATCCCCGCTTTCGCGAGGATGACGAATGTGCGTGATAATAATAAAAAAAACTAAACAGAGTGGGTAATAGATCGCAGCCGGTTTTATGAGTATTGATAATCCTAATGTAAATCCTGCCCCAGCAAGCGCTACCAGATTTTTAGTTATTAAAAAATGAGAGAAGCGTTCAAAAAAAAGTAGGAGTAAAAAAGCTAACAAAATTTCGGTTAAAATAAACTGTGAAAATAATAAGAAGCCAAGATTGCATGAAAAAAGTAAAGAGCTTATCAGTGCAGGTTTATTGCCAAATAATTGTCGTGTGGTTTTGAAAATTAATAAGCCAGAAAGTAGAGATAGAAGTACTTGTGCGATAAGTATGATTAATAAGTTATTTTGATTAAAAAGTGTGTATAACATGCCAATAAAAAATGGGTACCCCAGCGTGTAGTAGGGCAGGTATCCTAAGCGATTAAAGCTTTTGTCCTGATGAAATAATTCTCCGCCGTTGATGTATGCTTTTGAGTCAACATCGGTATGAGGGTGAGGTTTATGTGCTGCCTGTTGGTAAAGTAGGTAGGATAGGGTAATAAAAATAAACATACTGACGCATACAACCAACGATTCTTTTTTGTGTACGTAGGTCATATTTTTAATGCCCATAAATTTTGAAGGACCCAGTTGTGTACGGCAGATGTTGATTTACTTGTAGAGAATAATTGTCCGAGGCTGCCAACATGGTCATTGCAGTGTTTATTGTAGGAGCTCATAAGCTTTTTGAAGTAGGGTGGAAAAAATGTTCCTTGGGAGAACCAGTGTTCAGTAGGAGCCGCAAATCCAACTTTTTGACGATCAATAATGATGTCAGGTAATAGTCCGCGAGCAACTTTTTTTAGAAGGTATTTTGGTTCATGGCGTTTGAATTTTAACGATAGGGGAACCTGCATCATAAATTCGACGAGTGCAGGATCAAGATATGGCACGCGGACTTCTACGCCGGTTGCCATAGCCATTTTGTTGGCACGCATGAGGAGTAACTCCGGTATGCGTTGTTTTAATTCAAGGTAAAGTATTTTTCGGCTAAAATCGTCCGCCATGCCCTGTTTTTTGAGCTGGTTGGCGTGATAGTCCACAACAGAAAAACTATCAAATTCTTGTCGCATGCCGGCGTAAACCTGTGCAACGATTGGGTCATATGCGCAACTTTGTAGGTCAAAGAAATCGTCTTTTAACATTTTGCGCTTTTGAAGTTCATTAAAAGCCAGTGCGCCACCCCAAAATAGTTCTCGTCCTTCTGCCCAGTTGTTTAAATGTTCAGTGTGGCTTAATCGTTTTCCTGCGAGCAGTGATCCTGCATAACTAATGGGTTTGTGCATAATGTTAGGAATAAAACGTTTAGCTGGTTGCCACATTCTTTCATAGACTTGCTTGTACTGAACATAGGTTTGATAACCAAAGAAGAGCTCATCAGCTCCTTCGCCTGCTTGTGCGACTGAGACCCCGTGCTCTTTGGCAAGCTTTGCAACAAAATAAAAGGGGATACAAACGCAGTCTGCGAGGGGCTCATCAAGATGATAAACCATTTTTTCATAAAAATTAAACGCGTCTTTTTCATTGATAATAATTTCATGGTGTTCAGTGCCATAACGATCAGCTACAAGGCGTGCCCAGTGTAGTTCATCAAATGCAGGTTCATCGGCAAATGCTACAGAGAATGTTTTTACTTTCTTATTGGTGAAACGTGACATAAGGGCAACATTTAAGCTTGAGTCCAGCCCGCCTGATAAAAAGACACCAAAGGGCACATCGGACATCATACGTTTTTTTATGGAATCGATAAGTAAGGTGCGAATATTTTCAAGACAAAACGATTCGTTAAAAAATTCTTGTTTTTCTGCTAAAGAGATTTGTTTTAGTGGTGTGTACCATTCTTTAAAAGATATTTTGCGTTGTGCATTAACGTGTAAATAAAAACCGGCTGGTAACTTGTAAACTGATTGAAACATGGTCATAGGGGCTGGAGTTACCATGAAAGTAAGATAATGATACATGGCTTGTGTTGCTAATTTTCGTTCATTCCAGGGAAGCTCCCACAGCGCTTTAATTTCTGAAGCGAACGAGAGTATGCCGTCTTGTAGCGAGAAGTAGAGTGGTAAAACGCCAATGCGGTCGCGTACTAAAAAGAGTTCTTCTTTGTTTAAGTCATAGAGTGCGAATGCAAAATCGCCATCAAGTTTTTCAAGACAGGCAATACCCCATTCTTGATATGCGTATAGAATGGTTTCGGTATCGGTGTATGAAGAGTATTTATAGCCAAGTTTTTCAAGTTGTTTACGTAAGATGGCATGGTTGTAAATTTCACCATTAAAACTAATGATAACTGAGTTATCGGCGGTGGCCATGGGTTGTTTTCCGGCATCAGAAATATCAACAACGGCAAGACGGCGATGCGCTAACCCAATACCGTGGTTTTCATCAAACCAGGTTCCATGGCCATCTGGGCCACGGTGTGCAATGCATTCTTGCATGTTATTAAGCAGTGAATCGTAGTTTGTTATTGATACACGATCAATTTTATGAAATCCGGCAACCCCGCACATCTTCATTCCCTTTCGGATTATTATTAGTTTTTAAGGTAAGGCTTGGATCCCCGCATTCGCGAGGATGACGTAAGTAAATTAAGGCCTGGT
>CAYHBO010000014.1:29012-37683 GCA_964354855.1 uncultured Pseudomonadota bacterium
GTAAGGCTTGGATCCCCGCATTCGCGAGGATGACGTAAGTAAATTAAGGCCTGGTTTCCTGCTTGCGCAGGAATGACGTAAAAAATGTGCCTCCTGGATTTCTGCAAGTGCATGGACGACGTAAGGTTGGTTACTACCTCATAGGAACGTCATCCTCGCGAATGCGGGGATCCAGGTCTTTACTTCTGTTTTGTATCTCCTCAACTATTACCTCATCTACCGCCTTAAACGCTGACACCATAGCGATATCCATGTTAAAGTAGCGATGCATCCCATTGCGTCCCATTAGTTTTAAATTCGAAAAATTTTTTAGATAACCAAGAACGTGATTAAGATTTTTCTGATAATTTTCATCATAGATTGGGTATGCTTCTGGTGACCATTGTACCATGCCATCAATAACTTCGGATGCTTTCGCTAGCCCTATAATTTCTAGTTCTTGTGCTCCTAAAGCTACTAGCTCTTGTTCTGATTTTTTCCAAAAATCACTGCCGACAAAATCAAAATATTCAAGACTTAACGCAGTATGACTTTCATGATCAACCATTTTCATAGAAAAGTTATTCATGTTGCCAACACGAAGCACGTTCACCCGTTTTTCATGGATATAAATCCAGTGATCAGGTGATATTGAGGGACGATTAATTTTTAAGTTGATGGTGATAAGTCCGCGGTATAAAAGTGAATCAGCAGCTCCGATAACCTCCTGTGGTGGGAGTGGATGCATACTTTTGATGAGATGACGGAGTGGAGTGGTAGAAAAAAAATAATCACCTTCATGGACTTGTAGTTTTTGTGTTTGATTTGTAGAGTTGCTTGTATGAACGCTTTTAATCATGCTGCCATCATGTTCGATACTAATAACGTTCTGGCTTAAGTTGATTTTTCCATCAGGAAAACTGGTAAGCCAGTCGGCTGCCTTTTCCCAGAGAGTCCCGGAACCTTTTGATGGATAATAAAAAAGATCGGTTTCTGCCGCGAACGCTTCTGACATACTTTTCTTGTATTTATTACCAAGGAAGCGACCGAAGAAGGCAAAAAAGATTGCCTTAAACAATGAGAAGCCTTTGATGCGTTGTGCCGCCCACTCGGGTGAAATTTGTGTGCATTTAATGCCCCATACTTTTTCGGTGTACGTTTTGAAAAAAATACTGAACAACCGATAACCAAATTTGTTGGTGACATATTCTTGGAAAGATTTTACCGGCTTGTAGGGGAAAATTTGTACGCGCAGATAACTTAAGATGCATCGTAACGATTCAAGAGGATTTAGGCCAAAGAGTGCATTGAGTGGTTTGAGGGGATAGTAAAAAAAGTGGTGATTGTAGTAGATGCGCGTAAAGCGCTTGTGAGGATAAAAATCACCTTGCATCAAATCTTTCCACCACTGTTCAACTTTTTTTTCGGTGGTGATGAAGTGATGCGGACCAATGTCGTAACGGCATCCTTTGTACTCAGTTGTTTTGGCTAGGCCGCCTACAACAGCGTCTCGTTCAAGAACGGTTACAGTAAAGGATGATGTTTTTAGGAGTTCTATGCCGGCCGTTAATCCCGCAGGGCCAGCACCAATAATTATTGCATGCTTTTTTTTCTTACTCACACTTTCACCTTTTAAAGAAAGTCATTATAAAATTATCTTGCAAGCATAGACAAAATCATGGGTAGAGGCAATCAGTAATCGTTTTACGTTTAAGCGGTGTGAGGTCTTCTTGTTGGAGTTTGTAGTACCCTGAGTTCTTCTTCTTTTAGTGTTTCCATCAAAGATTGTATGAGAAAACTTTGAGGTCGCTTAGATTCCGGAGCAGTATAATATTTTTCCTTCCAGCTTACAGCACAATGTAACCATGTTTCTGAACATTTATTCCAGAGATTGCGGAAGCTTTTGAATATTTGTGTACTTGAAAATTGTGCTTTAATAACTTCAATTTCTATATAGAGTTCAGTAAGTATGTGTGCGGATTGATTAAAAATGTTTGTTGTGTGAGAGACTATTCCGAACCATGAGCCATTTTGCTCAGATTTTATGTTGAGCTTGTGTTTTAATTCTACAATTATTTGTTGTAATATATTGATTTTCATCAGTAGATCTTGTTCTTTATTAGTCTGAGCTTGCATTGCGGATGCGTTATATCCTAAGAGTAATATGATTACAAGCAAGAAGCATTTAAGATGATTTTTTGATTTCATAAAGAATCTCTATTAAATGGTGAATGTTTTTATCCCGCGGTATTGTATCGGGTGGATAGAGAATAGTCTAGGATATATGGGATAAAAATTTTGGCATCATTTCATTCTTTACAAAAATGCCATCTTTACATAGCATGATTGTCTGTGGCGATAAGCTTATAAGTCCCTAAACAAGCTCAAGAGGTTGAAAAATAGATGGAACAACGTCAGGACAATAAAAACGATAAAAAAAATACATCAGTTTCCGAGGTAGAAATTGCTGAAAATGACTCCTTTGGAACGGTCTTAAGAATTAGCAGCACGGTAGTTGATGTTCAATTTAGTAAAAATTATGTTCCAAGCATTCTCAATCTTCTCCGGATTCAGCTACCCAAAGATATTTATTTTAATCGAACACATATTAATCTTGAGGTAGCTCAGCATCTTGGCGATGGCATTGTCCGTTGCATAGCGCTAGAACCGCTTGAAGGGCTTAATCGAGGGCTTAAAGTATTTGATACCGGGGGCCCGATCAAGGTTCCGGTTGGCAAACCGGTTCTCGGGCATATTTTTAATGTGCTAGGGAATACCATTGACGGTACGACAGTTGAAGAAAATGTTGAACGCTGGTCGATTTATCGTCCTGCACCAAGTTTGATTGAACAAAGAACGACCTCTGAAATCATGGAAACCGGTATTAAAGCGATCGATCTTTTGTGTCCCTACATTAAAGGATTTAAAATTGGTCTTTTTGGTGGTGCCGGGGTAGGTAAGACAATTATTGTACAAGAGTTAATTAGAAACGTTGCGGTTAAGCATGGCGGATACTCAGTATTTGTTGGCATTGGCGAACGTACCCGTGAAGGAAATGAGCTTTGGCTTGAAATGAAAGCATCTGGTGTTATTAAAAATACCGCGCTGGTGTTTGGTCAGATGGGTGAGATGCCTGGAGCTCGGTTACGCGTAGGGCTTGCTGGACTAACGATGGCGGAATATTTCAGAGACGTTGAGCAACGTGATATGTTGCTTTTCGTTGATAATATTTTTCGTTATGTTCAGGCAGGGTCTGAAGTTTCGGCATTGCTTGGACGTATGCCGTCTGCGGTAGGATATCAGCCGACGTTAGCTTCTGAAATGGGGATGTTACAGGAGCGTATTACTTCTACTCAGAATGGGTCTATCACGTCTATTCAAGCGGTTTATGTTCCGGCGGACGATTATACCGATCCAGCTCCGGCAACAACTTTTCAGCATCTTGAAGCATCTACCGTATTATCACGAAAAATTGCTCAGGCGGGGATGTATCCGGCGATTGATCCTCTTGAATCATCATCGACCGGCTTAAAGGCTGAAATTGTTGGGAAAAAACATTACGCGGTGGCGACAGAAATTAGAAAAATTCTTCAAAAATTTAAAGAGTTGCAAGATATCATTGCCATTCTTGGGATGGATGAGCTTTCAGAACATGATAAACTGACCGTTTATCGTGCTAAAAAAATTCAAAAGTTCTTCACGCAGCCGTTTTTTGTTGCAGAACAATTTACCGGTCTTGCGGGTCGTTATATTCCAACAGCAACAACGGTTACGGACTTTGAACAAATTATTTCAGGGTCATGCGATAATTTGCCTGAACAGGCTTTTTATATGGTTGGGACCCTTGAGGAAGCTCTTGAAAAAAGTAAGCTTTTGATTTAGGACAAGTTAATGGTACAAATAGCGCAGGACTTCATCGAATTGAAAGTAATAACGCCTGGTGAATCACGGTTTCTCAAGGTCGATTGGCTTGAACTTGAGAGTCCCAATGGATCATTTTTGGTTGGGCCAGGGCACGAGTCATTAATTTCTATTGTAAAAATAAAGAGCAAATTTAGTTATAAGACAACACAAGGGGACTTTGTGATCATGGAAACCCTTGGAGGTATTTTTACGATATCGCAGAATAAAGCGATTGCTTTGCTTGATGGATAGAAAAGTTACTTAATCGATTTGACGTTTAGGTGGATTGATTTATACTTGTACTTTGAATGGTTTTTCTTTTTTCACTTCCATTTTTTCGAACTTTTGATGCTATCCGCGTTTAAAGTTCGTTATTTTTTTTGAGCTAGAGCACATGAGCAATAAAATAGTCCGGGCCCTCTGGGGAGACCTTAAGGGTGATGAACTTAAAAAGTTTCTTTTGTTGGCGGCGGGGTTCTTCTTTATTATAGGCTCCTATTGGCCGATGAGAACATTAAAAGATAGCTTCTTCATCAGTATGGTTGGTGCCACCTGGCAGCCGTATGTCAAAATACTTTCTGTGCTCATTTTCTTTCCTGTTGTCTTGCTCTACGCAAAACTTGTTGATCTGTTCCCTAAGAAAAAATTAATTTATGCTGTTTTAACGATATACGGGCTTATAGGACTGGGTTTTGTAGGTTTATTGCTTCATCCAACCATCGGCTTGCAGAACACTGAGACATCACCATATCGTTTTATTGGCTGGGGCTTTTATGTTTATGCAGAGACTTATGTTTCATTAATGATGTCGTTGTACTGGTCATATTCGCATGATGTAACAACGCCTGAATCGGCTAAGCGTGGTTATGGTCTTATTATTTTTGGAACACAGCTTGGTGGCACGTTATTTACATTGCTTGGTAATATTTTATCAACGGATACTGATCGTTATGCTGAACGAGCGCCGTTAATTTTATTTATCTCGATATGCCTGTTTTTTGGTATTGCCCTTATGACTTTTTTTCTGCAAAAATTTGTTAACAAAACAAGCTTGCAGGGTTATGGAAAAGACGAGACCGAATCACCGGATAAAGCTTCTACTAAAGTTGGATTTATTGAAGGCCTTAAAGCAATTTTCATACATCCTTATGTTGTTGGCGTGTTTGGTTTAATTTTCTTTCATGAACTTATTTCGACGGTTATGAATTATCAAATGTTGTTAATTATTTCGAAAACATTTGATACGGCCGGCAAAATTAACAAGTGTTTATTTGATTATAATCTTTGTGTGCAGCTTATGGCGTGTATTTTTGGGTTGGTTGGGACGTCGTTCTTTCAACGTCGTTTCGGTATCAAATTTTGCATCGTTACCTATCCATTACTACTTGGTGGCTCTATCTTATGGTATCTTGCATGGCCAACATTGGGTACGATTTTCTATGTAATGCTTATTGCTAAAGCGATTAACTATGCCTTCAATCAACCTGCAAAAGAGGTCCTTTATATTCCTACCTCACGTACTATCAAATACAAATCAAAAGCGTGGGTTGATATGTTTGGTGCTCGCTTTGCAAAGACTGCCGGATCGTTGTTTGATGCAAAAATCAGCAATGGCATTTTAACTGGATTTCCGGGCATGATAATTGTTTCTTTCATTGGTATGTGGGTCTTAGTGGCCAACCTTCTTGGCAACAGGTTCCAAAAGGCGGTTAAGAACAATGAAATCATCGAATAATATATTATTGAAATAGATTTCAATTTGAGATATGATGTCGTGTAAGGGTTTTTTGGCGGGGACACTCCTTTACACATGTAACATTTTTCACTGATAGTATCTTACTTTGCGGGAGCAGTTATGAAGTCTTGGGTGTTTACTCAGGGAGCCGTACGTTTTTGAGTTGTTTGAAAAAAGTAGTGTTTACGTAACATTAAGATTGTATGTTGGCCGTAAAAATAAAGAGCTTATCGCATCCGGTGACGTGATTAGTTAAATTTGAGTAAGAAAAAGAAAACATATTATTAACTCTATTAAAGGCAGTAGAAAGGCTTTTATGATGATACTACACAAGATTAAGAAGGCGTTATGGGGCGATTTATCGTCCGAGGATATGAAGCAGTTTGGGATGTTAGCCCTTACCTTCGCATTCATTATCGGTACTTACTGGTTAATGAGACCGCTTAAAGACGGTTTGTTCTTTAAGATTGTTGGCCGTGGTTATCAACCATACGCTAAAATTATTTCCTTCTTCTTCATTATCCCTGTTATTTTCTTGTACGCAAAACTTGTCGACTTAGTAGAAAAACAAAAATTATTCTACATCTTAGCCGGTATTTATTCTTTGTTATTCGTGGTCATTACGTACTATGTAGGCCATGAAACCATCGGATTAAAGAACGCTCTTGGACAATGGAACGTTCCTGCTTGGAATCGTTGGTTCGGTTGGATCATCTACCTAAGCGTAGAAAGTTATGGTTCATTACTTCCTGCATTGTTCTGGTCTTTTGTAGCAAGTTCTACTGACTCAGCAACTGCTAAACGTGGTTTTGGTTTGATCATTGGTGGTGCACAAATTGGTGCTATCGCTGGTCCAGCTTTTGCAACACAAGCAGAGTGGGTTGGTATGAGTTTCTTAACCATGACCGTCGCGGTTTGCTTAGCAATGGTTCCATTGTTGGTTAAAGCGTATATCACCATGTTCCCTGCAGCAGCTGAAACTAAAGTTGCTAATGACAAAAAACCTAAGACCGGTATTTTTGAAGGCTTACGCTTATTGCTTTCACGTCCATACTTGGTTGGTGTGTTTGGTGTAGCGGTATTGTATGAAGTAGTCGTTACGATTATGGATTATCAAATGAAATTTATCGCTGATACCGTGTATGCTGGCTCAGATTCATTCACAAGCTTCCTTGGTTATTTCGGGATGGCTACTAACTCAGTTGCATTAGTGTTCGCACTTGTTGGTACCGGTTTCTTCATCACTCGTTATGGCTTATTGTTCTGTCTTGTTGCATATCCTCTTATCATGGCGTTTATTACCTGTGGTATTATTGCAATGCCGGCGAGCATCATGGTTTCAGGCGGTGTATGGATATTCTTCTTCGCAACCATGGCAGGTAAGGCATTAAGTTATGCTCTTAATAATCCATGTAAAGAAATTTTGTTCATTCCAACTAGCAAAGACATCAAGTTTAAATCAAAAAGCTGGATTGATAGCTTCGGTGGTCGTTTTGCTAAAGGACCTGCTGCTTCTGGTGTTAACAGCGTGTGTGCATCATTAAGTAACCCAATTCTTATCGGCTCATTATTCTCGCTCGGTATCATTGGTGTGTGGTTAGTTGCAGCGGTGTTTGTTGGCCGTAAGAACAAAGAACTTACTGATAAGAACGAACAAGTCAGCTAATCTGATCTGTTTTTAATAAATTACCGAAGGGCGCTATGGCTTAAGGTCTTAGCGCCCTTTTGTGTGCAAGAAAGATTTTATGATACTCGAAAAAATTAAACATACTTTGTGGGGAGACCTAACGCGTGAAGAGCTTGCCAAATTTGGCATGCTCACCCTTATCTTTGCCTGTACCATTGGTACCTACTGGCTCATGCGACCACTCAAAGATAGTTTGTTTTATAAGATGGTAGGTAAACTTTATCAACCTCATGCAAAAATTGCTGCCTGCCTTATCCTCATTCCCTTGGTTTTGATTTATTCAAAGCTCGTAGATCTTTACGAAAAACAAAAACTTTTTTATATCATTGCCGGTTTTTATACCGTGCTTTTTGTGATTATCTATTTATTTCTTCTTCATCCAACCATTGGGATTGCAAACAGTGTGCCTGATAAAGGTCGTTGGCTGGGTTGGTTAATTTATCTTGGCGTTGAAAGTTTTGGTTCTCTGATGATTCAGTTATTTTGGTCATTTGTGGTGAGCTCGACTGATACCAACACCGCCAAACGTGGATATCCATTGATTACTGCCGGGGGGCAGTTAGGTGCTATTTCTGGTCCTGTTATTGCAACGCAGGCCGGTTATTTGGGTATGCCTATGTTGGTTCTTTTCATCATTGCAGGCATTGCCATGATCCCATTCTTAGTTAAAATGTTTATCAAAAAATACCCGAGCAGTGCAGAAAATCATGTCATTGCTGATAGCGCCCATCAGACTGGGATGATTGAAGGAGTGCGTTTATTATTCACACGTCCATACCTGTTAGCCATTTTGGGTGTTGGATCATTCTTGGCTATCGTCGATGTTATTCTTGAATATCAAATGATGTTTATTGCCGATGATGTTTATAGAACTCCTGAAGCGCTTGCGCGGTTTGGTGGATTCTTTGGTATTGCTACTAATAGCTGTGCCTTTTTATTTGCCTTGATTGGTACCAGTTATTTTATGCGAAGATTCGGCTTAACCTTTTGTCTTGTCGTATTCCCAATGTTGATGATGTTGGTGGTTGGTAAAATTTTCTTTTTCCCAACGTTGTGGGTTGTCTTTAGTGCAATGGTGATTATGCGTGTGTTAAGTTATGCACTTAATAATCCCTGCAAAGATATTATGTACATTCCAACGAGCAAGGATGTGAAGTTTAAAGCAAAAGGGTGGATTGATATGTTTGGGCATCGTAACGCAAAGGCTGCCGGTTCAGGTATCAATACCTTCTTTACGACCTTACCCGATCTGCTTTTCTTTGGTTCACTTATCTCTATGGGTGTACTGGGCTTATGGGTCATTGTGGCCTTTTATCTTGGGCAATCGAACAAAAAGCTTATTGCTTCTGGTAAAGTAATCAGTTAAA
>CAYHBO010000015.1:0-9978 GCA_964354855.1 uncultured Pseudomonadota bacterium
TTGCCGTCTATTTCTAATAAAATCTTCACGTGTTACTGCTACTGGTTCAAGATTTATGCTACGAACAAACGCTTGAATTAACGCTAAACAAGCAGGATTAACATCTTGATTACTACTGTTAGCTTTGACTAAAGCCACCTCAACGCTTGTCCCGCGAGAAATTAACCAACAGGAAAGTAATACAATCGTTTTATCAATCTCTTGATCAGTAACAATTACAACATTCTTACCCGCAGATATTGTATTCTCTATCACCTTGATTTCTTCTTTTATCGCGTTAAGTGATTCTTCATCTAAATCTAATGAAAAAAATAAGGGGCGATACCCAATTCTTTTATCTTTACAAGCTCTTATAGACGCTGACAAAATATTTACAGGACTTTGACTTTTAAGCCTATCAACTTCAGCCTGAAGCGCCTCTGCCTGTTGATGGTTAGCGCTGCCAGCATTAACTTTCCCTACAAGGGTCATCATTCTTTCCACAAGAGGACGAACTTGATTGGTATAAAGATCAGTATCAAAATAGGCGTTCTCTGCCTTGGTACGCGAAGCAAAAGATAAAACCGCACCTACGTTTACCGTACTAAAAAAATCTACAAAATCTGGATTAATAGTAGCGGTGAAACCAATTTTAACGGCCCCAAAATGACGCCACTCAAAGTTCTCTGGAAGAGGTTGAGCTCTTGCAGCAAGTGGTGAGAGATCCATAGATCGACGAACAACTGAAGATCTCCCAGAATCCGGCGAAAAATTTTCTGATGTTGCATTCGGATCTTTTCTCAATGAAGTTACTACTTTAGAAGGAATCCCTTCAGCGCCACTCTCAAGCAATTTCAGTAACTCATTAGTAGAAGGAACGCTATCCAGGTTACGCGAAGCGCTAGAACTCGAAGGCCTTGAGTATCCAAACGGCGATTGGTCTGACCCTGGAGCAGAATCCGTTTGCCCTGAAGAATGATTAAGAGGAGTTAATCCATTAAATTTTGTCATATATAATACATCAAAGACTGGCTCAAAAGTTACCGCGCTACTACGATAAATAGGATCAAGTAGAGGCTTTTTATCGCCTTCTTTTCTTCTCGGAACCATTGCATTAATAACATTCATGTCCAACATGCTCATAAGCATGAATAACCCAATAATTATTTTATTATTTTTCATCGTAAATTCCCTTAATTTAAACATATAAACCCCATTAAAATTCTATTTTTTTCCTCTGCCCCTTGTAGCAATATCCAAACGCGATTGATGCGTTTGACGCTCAGCAACACAATCGGCATGAAATGCTGCAATTAATGACCGATAATTTCCAGCTGTAAAACCAGGAATTAATCGCCTCAATAGTGCTTGTGCTATAGCAGATTCAATTTCCCATCCCTGAGAAATTAACCAACATGCAAGGAAGGTAACCGCGTTATCTTGTAAATCATCAACAATTACAACAGTTTTACCGGTTTCCATAATGCGATTTGCGTCTTCAATAATTTCTCTTATGGAAGAAACCTGCGCATTAATCTCAGCTGCATGAGAAGGACGCCTCAACGACAAAGAAGCATTAAACTTTTTCAATAGACGATATTGTATCCCTTTAATACTGCAGTATTTTGTAGTCTGCAAAAATTTTTCGCCTTCTCTATTACTAAAAGAAAAAATCCCACCAAGATTAAGACGATCCAGCCCAATAAGTGGGTCAATAAAATCTTTCTCAATTTTGTGGGCAAAACCAATTTTAGAATCATCATAGAGCCACGCAAATCCAGTACGGCTCAAACAATCCATAAGAAAACAGCGCTCACATTTATAATGCATCTTATAACGAAATTTGCTCTCAGGAGCTCCATACGAATACGTTTTTGATTCATCACGACATCTCTGACAGAATGCTGGAACTTCATCAGCATCTTTATCAGGATCAGGCATACCAAATGTTGCTAACATCTTTTTAATGCTCGGAACACTTTTCCTTCTTGATTCCCCAAAAACAACTTGCTCTCTCTGATAAGCTTTCTCTCTCATATTCAAAGTTCTACACAACCATCCCTCATTAGAGGTCGGTGTCGCTATAGAAGGCTCAATAGAAGGCCCAGTATTGCAAGTAGAACCGTAACTTAAAATTCTGTTTAAAGTAGCCGCTCCCTCTTCACTCATGCGTCTGAAATGCTCAGACATACTTTCTTTTCGTGAAAGATTCGGTATTTGAGTTGCTTCTTCTCTCTCTTCTCTTAGGGCTTCATTTGGAACCTCTACAGGCGATTTCCCATCATTCTTTTTTTCTACCTCTAATTTCCGAACAACACCATCGAGATCTAAATCTTCACATGCATTTGCTGACGTCATTGATTGAAAACTCCCCCCAGAACGGATCCGATCTGGACTCAGATCAAAAATAGGCGTTGATCCCACAGAAGTTTTTTCCGATGACATCGCCTGTGAACTAACCTGACCTGGCGAATAATTAGAATCTCCAGATAATTTCGATTCATTATCATCAGAGGATCTCCGTGATCCATCACCAAATCCAACTGAACCTTTTTTTGGTGTAACATTAGGCGTCATAACTTGCGAATTGCCATAACCCTCAGGTCGCTTCGCCGCCTGCACACCACGCATCGCATACACGGAAGTTTCAATAAACCCCGTAAAGATACATAAAACAATAATTATTCTGTTTTTTTCCATTTTAAGTGTCCCTTATCCCCGCCAATAGTAAAAATCAAATACGCACATCGCTATTAAAAACAAAATCGAATGCGGCTACATATCATATATTATATACTTTATAAGTCAACTATTCAAATAGAAAAAATAAAATACAGGAAAATCTTAAGCCAACTGCTTCTTTTCAGTCTTTGCCAACACCCTTGACTTTAGGGTAGAAATGAATTATTATTCATATATAAGTGAATAAATATTCTAATTAAATAAGAAATTAAATAAGATTGGAGCAAAAATGAACAAAAACAATACCATAACCACGCGCAAAGAAGCGATAAAAAATCTTATTGCCCGTTTTCCGGTGGATAACCAGGAAACATTGGTTTCCCTTTTAAAAAAAGAATATGGCATAGAAACAAACCAATCCATCGTTTCTCGGGATCTACGAGAACTCGAAATTACTAAGCATCTGGTTAAAGACACCATGATCTACAAGCTGAACGATATTGATGTCCATAAAGAAATTTTGCGACTTGGGGTTACCAATGTCAGCCATAACGAAGTAATGATCATTATCAATACGTTACCGGCTATGGCATCGTTTGCAGCAGAGTACTTAGATCAACACCCTAACACCGGCATTCTTGCCACCTTGGCAGGAGAAAATGTAGTGTTCGTTGTCCCAACGGCCACCAAAGACATCGTTTCAACATTTGAAGCGATTTGTGAGTTAATACACGTTAAAAAACCAAATAATTAAAGGATATGTTATGAAAAAGCTCTTATTATTTCTATCCCTGGCAAGCGCCGGGTTCGCATTCATATTTTTTAAATGCGTCTACAAAACAACAAAACAGAACACCACCGATACCATCATTGTTGGAACAAATGCAACTTTTCCACCTTTTTCGTACATTGATAACGGTGAAATAACTGGATTTGATATAGAACTCATCAAACTCGTAGGAACAAAGCTTGGCAAAAAGATTGTTTTAAAAGACATGAACTTTGACTCAATTATTATCGAATCTCAATCGGGCAGAATCCAAGTTATTGCCGCCGGCATATCTTCAACCCCTGAACGCGCAAAAAAAGTATTCTTTACGAATCCCCATGTTGGAAGCGATCCGTTCGTTGCCATCACGCTTAAAAAACATGAAGCACCAAAAAGCATAACGGATCTTGAAGGCAAAGAAGTCATCGTCAATGAAGGCTTTACGGCAGAATCATTCATGAAAAAACAAAAGAATGTAAAACTCATGCGTTTAACGACTGCTGCTGAAGCGTTTTTAGCTCTCACCACTAATCGTGGATACGCGTATGTTTCAGCACGTTCTGCGGTGCAACCATTTTTTGATAAGCATGGCATTCAACAATTTAATATTTTAATGCTTGATGGCGCAGACAGTTATGCCTTCGCTGTTTCTAAACATTGTCCTGAGCTTTTTGAACAGATTCAAAAGACGCTAGAAGCTTTAGAAAAAAGCGGTGAATTAAAAGCATTAAAGACGCAATGGCATTTGAATTTTTAAGAGAATTAAAACAAAAAGACTTTATTTAAAAATTTGATTAACGACATTAACTCTTCGATACGTCATCCTCGCGAATGCGGAGATCCAGGCCTTACTTACTTTTACTAATTTTCTAAAACTTTTTTAAAAAAGAAGTATAAAAATTTTAAAGAAGAAAGAAGTCCTGGATCCCCGCATACGCGAGGATGACGTGCCGTACAATTAAGTAATAACGTATAAATTATTAGCTATAAAAATTTAGAACGAATAAAAACAACATAAACCACATAACAATTTAGGAGTAATCATGATCACGAAAAAAATGACCTATAACCTTTTGGTGGGTCTTCGGCTTAAGCATAAGTTTAACAACACTTAGTTTTCTCTACATAAACTATCTTGCAAACCATAAAACAATCGACGCTATTGCAGCGATTATTCTTGATTATGCGCTCACCTATGACATCAACCAACCTGCAAATAATCAACAAAACACAACCCCATCATTCACGGGATTTGATGCGATCAAAACAAAAATAGCTCATGCCGTAGAACAGCATAAGCCTATTAAATTCAATCTCGTAGGGTTCCCCTACAAATCACAAAACACCAATAAAAAAGTATTCACATCACACGCAGATACAGCAGAACAATATTCTTTAAATTACATCAACTCGTTACTTACTAAGATCAAACAGATTTACGTTCCCGGAGCAAACATTACTATTTTCACCGATGGATTAGTTTTTTCTGACATCGAAGGGGTCACTGATGCCACGGTTCTTTCGTATGAAGCGACAATAAAAAAAATGGCTACCGATATGCCACACATCACGATCAAAGGCCTTACCGATTTACTGCCACAATGTTCTCCACAACAAGCACGCGCTACCGTTGCAGCATGCCAACCTGATACTGCAACATTCGAAAATAAACTATCTCATGACCCTGCACTACAAGAAAACATTTTAGCTCTTGAGCAATGGATTGCACTCGAATTTGACTACCCTCAAGGGCATTCACTAACCAAGCAAACAAGCATCTATGAGATAGCAAAAAAATTAACTCATCATGGCTTACAGTACAGCTCTTTCTTAAAGCCATTTCGACCAGCACAGGTCATCAGACTGTCAGTCAGCTATCAGCCTAACGTTTCCTCTAAGATGGGGATTAAGCTATCACCATCATCAACCGTTACCCCATGGCACGGCGTCTTAGTAAACGATTGCCATGGAAATTTTCTCATTAAACACTGTAAAGACATTGCTACTACAGATACACCGGTAAAAAAAATCTCTTCGTACCGGCGGTAGTTAACACACTAAATCTTATGCAGATTTAAAAAATCTTCTAATAAACAACTTATCGCCATCCAAGTCTCAGCACACATTAATTTTATTTTTTCTAACAACCAATAAAAACAAAAGGGCCTACTATGAACATATTTTTAAAAAAACAAATGAACGTTATATTTTTTATCGTATTAACTATTTTCTCAAAAGCACACCCTATGCAAAGTTCACAAAATGCATCAGTTGAGGCGGCTGTTTTTCAAGTTATTTTGAACTATCAGCAATCATTATCACACATCGCACACATTGCAACTGATGCCCCAGCAGAACTAAAAGCAAAGGTCATTGTTACATTTCTCACACAGTTTTATCCGGTAGGTTTTGAAATTTCTCCTGAACAAGAAACTTTAGAAAAAACCTTACTCGAAGAAAAGATTGCTGGATTAATCAACGCTCATCTCCCATTAATGATGCATATGCCAGGGCTACCATTTAAATCTCAAAACACCGTAAGATGCATTGCTCAAACTGATTTAGCAGATTACCTATGCCTATTTACCCTAAATCACCTAGCTCAAGGAATTAACCAGGTCTACTCATTCGCAGGGCCAATAACCGTTTATTCTGATGGGTACATTTTTAAAACTATTTATGACCCTGTTGATCTTGAAATCGCTCAATGCCACCAACAATGGAAGGTCATAGCACAAAAATATAATCTATCTTACATACGCATAAATAATGGTTTAGAACTTGTTAATGGAACACCACAAGGCCTTCGTGCGTACTTAGCCGCAAGATCTTGTGGGATGACCTTTGATAAAGAAACACTAGTTGGACAAAGTATTTACATAAAGCATGATCTCATCAATCATTTTGGATCAACATGTAGCAAGAATGCTTTAAAGAAGATGGCTACAAAACTTGCACCAGAAATTCTTGGGGCCGTAAAAGCATACTCTCTGCTGCTCCAAGAATTCATAGATACAACATACGGTAAAGGCAACACCATACGACTATCACCAAGTAAAACAAACAAAGCATTGAGTACAAAGTTTCCCATTAGCTTTATTCAGAACCAATCGATTTTGCCATGGAATAGTTTTGCGGTAGTAGATTTAACTAATCTATCTTTAGAACTTGCTTGTGATACCAATAAGGCTCTTGAAGCTGGAGCACAAATGGTTTATGTTAATGGATTGGCATGTTATGTAAAAAATACGTAAGCTACGTAAGAATTTTAATAACCTCTTAGGAGACAATCATGCATTTAAATACCGAACTCATGTACCAGTCAATCCCGCTCCTGTGTAGGGGCGCCTGGATCAGCATCCAGATTGCCATATTCTCTGCGACGCTTGGATTTTTTTTAGGCACCATTTTAGGATTTTTACATACACGTAAAAATCCCCTAATTCGCATTCCCATAAACCTTTATGTTGGACTCATCCGTGGCACTCCGATGCTTATTCAAATAACTTTTTGCTACTTTATTCTTCCATACATTGGCATTGAACTTTCAGCATTTTGGGCGGCTATTTTAGCTATCGGTATCAATAGCGGCGCTTACATTAGCCAGATTGTTAAGTCTGGCATCTTAGCCGTTGGAAGCGAACAAACAGAAGCGGCTCGTGTACTCGGGTTAAGTACCCTGCAAATAGCCTGGTACATCATAACACCACAAGCATTCCGTATCATTCTACCCGCATTAGTCGGTGAATGTTCGACCCTGATCAAAGATTCAAGCTTAGCCTCCGGCATCGGCGTCATGGAACTGTACAAAGAATCACGTGCTATCTTGACTCAATCATACGAAGTAATCAGTATCGTTTGCCTTGTCGCCGCGTTTTATCTGGCCATGACATCGGTCATTGCATTTCTTGGAAACTATCTTGAACGAAAGATGAGTTGGTATGTTAAACATTAATAAACTATCAAAAAATATTGGGCCTAAAAAAATTCTTAACGCCGTATCTCTTGAGGTATCTCCAGGACAAATAGCATTCTTACTTGGCGAATCAGGCGTTGGAAAATCAACATTAATTCGTATCCTCAACGGGCTTGAAACCTATGACAGCGGGTCACTCAAACTCAATGGACAAGCACTTAATAACACGAATATTCACACGTTGGTTGGCATGGTATTTCAACATTTCAACCTGTTCCCTCATCTGACCGTTGAACGAAATATCACACTCGCACTTGAGAAAGTACAAAACAAAAACGCTATTGAAGCCAAAGCAATCGCTACAGCACTGCTTAAAAAATATAAGCTTGAAGACAAAGCAGCATCACCGGTCAGTAGTCTTTCCGGCGGACAGAAGCAACGTCTTGCCATTGTCCGTGCATTAGCACTTAACCCAAAAATTATCTGCCTTGATGAGCCAACCTCAGCCTTAGACCCTTCGCTATCTAGTTACGTTGCACAACAAATTCAAGAGCTCGCAAACGAAGGTCGCATTGTCCTGGTAGCAACGCATTCCATGAGTTTAGTTTTAAATGACAACCTACATGGCACCGTGTATCTCATGAAAGAAGGTCGCATTGTGGAACAAGCTTCAACCGAAGAGATTAAGAAAAAACCTGATCAATTTAAGTTTATTAGTCAGTTTGTTAAGGGAGCTACAGAACCAGAGATTTCGTAGATCAATGCGCATTGATCTACTGGAAGAAAAACTTGATCCCAAGTAGGACACGTCATCCCAGCCTTCGCTGGGATGACGTGTCAAAAGAATAAACTCGTCTTCATAAAGTAAATACAGGAATATACACAATTACTCAAGCCCCTTAACCAACAACATTCCCTTATTCCCCACCAGCGATATTTTCTTTTGTTCCTCATCAAGCCCTTGTATTTTTTTAAGCGACTCTATGGTGTCACCAATGTTGGTGTAAAACAACAGACCGTGTTTATCAATCGTATCATCTCCAAAGAAAGCATCACCACAATACAAAATGTTATCAGGGGTAATAATCCCAATCATGCCTGGCGTATGCCAAAGTAGCTGTTGCCCTTTGCAACATTCAACATCAACGACATGGCTTTAATCCTTAAGCATTGTTTCACAACGCTGTGTAAGCTTGTTCAGCATCGCAGCAAACTGTTTACGTTCATCCTGCGTAAAATCTTGCAGCATCGAATCTTCAAGCTGCTCAGTAACCGGCCAGATATCAGCCAAAAACTTTTGCCCAAGTTCCGTAAGCATAACGCCATCAGACTGGTTACTGATTAACTTTTGAGCGTACAGCGGCTCAAGAAACCCATCAAGCTCCTGAGATATCGTCGCCGTATCTCGCGCAATCTGTTCCAGCGTCATCACTTCATCACATTTCATGATCATTAAAAGAATGACTTGCATACCGCTCAAGTTAGTAAGTTTGCGAATTTTTTTATCAAAAACCATCTGGATAAGCTTGCCGGCAACATTAATGTTCCGACCAAGATTTTCAAAAATAAGTTGTTTAAGCATGATTAACACCATTTTAAGTTTAAGTTCATAAATTGAAATACCAGCAGCAACGCCAACATTGAGTGATTCAACGGCATGATGCATTGGAATTTGTACCACAAAATCTGCGAGCTTCATGACTTCGTCAGAAAGACCATGCGATTCATTCCCCACCATTAACACGGTCGGTTTATGTTCAAGTGCAACTTGAGATTGCAACACGCGTGCATGCGGACTGGTAGCAACGATCTGATATCCCTGTTTTTTAAGCGCATGCACAGCACCAAGGCCGTCATCAAATAACCGATAATGACTTTTTAAGTTCAACCCACGAGCAGCATCGGTAACTTTTCGATGCAACACATCGGTCTCACCACTCACCACAAACTCGTTAATGTTAAACGCATTTGCAGTCCTGATAATCGTTCCGACGTTACCGTAGTCCTGTAAACTTTCAAGCATGACCACAAAAGAACTTTTCTCTTGAAGATTAAAAAGATTTTTAACATCCCCAATGCCAACCATCGGCACAAGATAGTTGGTATCGGTAATTTTTTTTAGAATGCCATCAGAAGCGTAATAACACTTTTCAGATGGCAAGGCTGTAATATCAGCTGCCCGGTTGATGCATCACACAATCCAGAGAAACTCCGGCTTGCACCGCCCACTCAACCTGCTCTTGCCCAAAGAGTAAACATTTACGCTGCGCAAACCGTTCACTTCGTTTTTGCAGCTCACGTGCTTGTAGAACCAATGGATCTTTGATCGACGTTATGTTCATTTTTTATAGACCTAGAAGGTATAACGGTTTTGTTTTGATATACAACCGTATCACGTAAGTAAAAAAAAATCACCTACGAAAAGAGGTTCTTTTCGTAGGTGATGAAAGATTTTGAGCTTATATAAAAAACTAGTACTTATGCTTTTTTTCTTCGTCACCCTCTAATATCAGCTCGTCAACCGGACCTTCTGGCGGTCTTGTAGTCGTTGGTGATAGTGCTGGAGAAAGAGTAGCGCTATCTGCTTTTTGCCAAGTACCCTGCTCTTCAGGATGAATCACCCAATAATTAA
>CAYHBO010000015.1:10078-35695 GCA_964354855.1 uncultured Pseudomonadota bacterium
CTATCTGCTTTTTGCCAAGTACCCTGCTCTTCAGGATGAATCACCCAATAATTAATTGCTCTTATTATTAAAGGTTCACAATGTTTTATTAAAGCTTCTAGCTCCTGTGATACTCCCTTTAAGAGTCTATCAACGCATTTTTTTAAAACAGAACTAAACTCAGCGTTACATTTTCTTAGCTCGTCTGTATCAAGAACCAACACGCTACCACTAGTTTTTATTTCACAAAAAATATTTATCGAATTTATTATCTGATCTTTATCTGAATGATTAAAATCAACCACAACCTGTCTCATAAATTCTCGAGCAGCCCAAGAAGTTTGTATTGCTTCATTACGAGATAATATTCCGTCTTCATACACACGCTGCTCCGGTGGAGGCGTCTTCATAAATTCTCTTCGTGTTTGTTCATTATACGGTGGTTGCATAGCCATTACTTGAGAACCAAATGCAACCACTAACAAAACTAAATTTGATATTCTTTTCATTGATGACTCCTATTTTTTTGGGTATGAACCGTTGGCTCTTAAAGATGGAGATTGTCCTGGTTGCGGAGTTAATCCATCAGAATCATCTCCCGATGCTTCTGATGGAGAAGGTTTTTGAGGAGGAGGTGTAAGTTTCACTATTTGATTAATAATTGCTTGAGCAAGAATTACAACTCGATTAAAAGTCTTCTTTAACTCTATAATAAGCACATTATCGTCTATTAGTTGCATAGGAACAAGTTCTTCAAAGGCAACTCTTTCTATGTTGCAAATCGCTACAAAATTATCTAGTAGAAGAATCCTAGAAAGGCTCTCAGAAAATAAAAAAGCGTATGTGTCAACTGAATTAACACAAGAAACTCTACTATGAAATCTATTCAAAATATCTTTTTCTAAGGCTATCTTACTCACCGGACTATCGCCCCGATTCAAAGAGCTCAATATATCCACAGCACAAGATTCTCGCTCTTTACAGAATAACCTAAATTTTTCCATGCTTAATAATGCTTGGGAAGGTTCTCCACAAAGTAATGAAAATGCGCTCATGCCTTGAGAAAGCTCATCATCTGTTTCATGTTGGTTCTCAAGCATCATATTAAAATCATACATTAATTTGCGCACTATATGTGCAACTTCTGTTAATTCCTGTTTTTTTAGCAGACATTGCATAGCCACTACTTGAGAACCAATTGCAATTACCAATATCGCTAGAATCGATATCCTCTTCATCAACTTCTCCTATTAAACATGTTTCGGTTATTTTCTATGGCTGAACACAGGCCATAAGGGTACAGGCGGGATCGTATCAGAGAGTTTTTTAAAAATCTAGATTGGGGGAATTTTTTCAAAAATTACGCCAATAACTGACTCAATCAAATAAATAATTATAATTTTGATGAGAAAGTAATATCCAAATTAGGATCATCTTCTTCAAGGTAGCCTGACCCTGCATGTGTTATATTATCAGAGTCATCATCTAGATCACCCAAAAAAGCTTCCGGTGGTGGCGTTATCCCTGCTGATTGAGGAACGATCATTGGTGATACCGCACAACCATATTGATGCACAGTTGTAGTAGGACTTTCTGCCTGCAGCGATGAAAGCCGCGATGGAGTAGGAGTGAATAGAGGAAATTGACGATAGATTGCATCATTCAAGCGAGGAGCTATCTCATCTTCTAAGAGCATAAGATCGTCTTCAGTCATCATAGAAATATCTTGCATCTTTAAATCTGGAGCTGTTTGAATTACCATCTCTCTATCACTACCCATCATGCCACTCATCATAAAAGATTCTGCGGAGATATTGGGTTTTATATGTCGTTTATTTTTTAATGCACCCAATTTTTTCACATAAATACAATATAAATTGTGAATAAGGGTCATTTTATCAGCAGCATTATCATATCCTAAATATGTTCTCAGCATTTCTCGACGAGTTTCAGGTACCTTTGCTAAACCAAAAGCAACATCCATATCATTAAGGAACCGATCTACACATACTCGTAAATCGTTCCAAGAAATCCCTTGTCTTTTATTACGTATCTCTCTTATAAATACACGTGCTTCGAAGTTAAAATCATCGTCAGTCAACTCATACACCTCGACACGCGACTGCATTCCCACCAACGGTGAAAGAAACATGACCATTAATATCGCTAGAATCGATATCCTCTTCATCAACGTCTCCTATTAAACATGTTTCGGTTTTTCAATGACTAAACACCAGCCATAAAGGTACAAACGGGATCGTATCAAAGAGTTTTTAAAAATCTAGATCTTGGTCAAGATACACAAACTCATCTTCAAAGACTCGCAGTAATAGCGGCTTGATCCTTATAAGCTTTTTATGATTCACACCTAAACTATCAGAAATCATCCCCATCAACTGAAAACCAAGCGTAAGCATCAACGCAACTAGACGCACAATTTTCTTCATGAGGAACCTTCGCTTGTTATTACTTTTTTAAAGCACATGAGCCCTATTACTCATAACAGGGCTCATGGTAGAATCTTAGTTAAACGAAATCAAGATTTTCCTTTCGGATTAGCTCCCAATTTTCTGAACAAGCATAGCAGCAGAAATAGATCCCGTTACACCATTTCCTGTAGTAACCGAACTACTTCCTGCATTTACAATACAAACATCTGCATTGTTATTCAACGAAAGAATAGCTGACCCTGACGTTATTTGTGAATTATTGTTTCCACTGTTAGCAGTAAATTTTGTTCCTGTAAAAGGATTTAAATCTTTATCATATAATTGAAAAGTATAATCCGTCCCAGTTGCTCCGGTAGCCGTAACCATAAACTGAATGGCATAGATCCCTGTTGCCCCAACCCGAATGCGATCATTGCTTTGAAGCGTAACATTGCTATCGTTAGCAAGCACTTGAAGCTTAACTCTAGTTCCATTACTCACACCGGTAGAACCCGTTGTATACGCATAGCCATATCCACCTAAGTACAGTGTCTGTGCCGGACCGGTAGGACCTGTATCTCCCGTAACTCCTGTAGCGCCTGTAGGACCTTTAGGACCTGTAGGCCCAGTAGGACCATTAGGACCTGTAGCTCCAGTTACCCCTATAGGGCCATCTGCTCCATTTGTACCATTTGTACCTGAAACCCCTGCTGATCCTGTCGCTCCTGCTGATCCTGTACGCCCAGTATTCCCATCTGTACCTATAGATCCAGCTATAGAACTCGTCGGACCGGTTGGGCCAGTAGCTCCGGTAGGACCCGTAGGCCCTTGAGGTGATACTCCTGTAGCTCCAGTTGCTCCTGTTGCTCCCGTATTACCATTAGAACCTGTATTTCCCTTGACTCCTGATTCCCCAGTAATACCCGTAGCCCCTACTATACCGGTAACCCCTTGCTTCCCTGTAGCTCCTGTAGCTCCTGTAGATCCTGCTGCGCCTGTAGCTCCTGTTACTCCTGTTGCTCCTACTGCTCCTACTGCTCCTGTAGGTCCCGTCGCTCCTGTTACTCCTGTAGCTCCTGTTACTCCTGCAACTCCAGTTGCTCCCGTCGCGCCTGTTTCTCCAGTTGCTCCAGTTACTCCTGTTACTCCCGCTCTTCCTAGATTTCCACGATTCCCGGTAATACCAGTTGGACCTGTAGGGCTAATTCCTGCTTGACCTGCTGACCCAGTAATCAGATTCGTAGGTCCGGTAGCTCCAACACCATCTTGACCAATAGGCCCTGTTGCTCCTTGAACACCAGTAACTCCCATTGCTCCTGTAGCTCCTGCTGGGCCGGTTGCCCCTGCCGCTCCTGTCGCGCCTAAAGCTCCTGCCAATCCGATAGTCCCGGCAACTCCTATAGCTCCTGCTGCTCCTGTTGCTCCTACTGCACCAGTTGCCCCTGCTGGACCGGTAGCTCCCGTATCACTAAAACTCGCTCCTGCTACTCCCGCTGCTCCTGCAGATCCGGTAACTCCAGAATTTCCCGCAGAGCCGGCAACTCCAGTTGCGCCTGCCGCTCCTGCTTGAATCAGCGCCGCTCCAAACTCTGATATTTTATCAAAACGAAGCCCATTTACGGTTAAACGATCAACGCTCATCTTACAAAGTCTTGTAACCTGACTACAATTAAAAACTCTTTGAGCCACCTCTTGATCATGCAGATCACCTAATGTAGCCGATCCTGATTCTAATGCGATCTTATAATCTTTTAGATTCTTTTGTACCACTACCTTTTGATTTTCAGGCAACTTCTTACAAGCTTCAATACTTTCATTAACTACCTGTGCAACCTGATTATGTAATGCTACATTCCCATCATTCATCATATCTTGACATAACATTTTAAAATCTACTGACCATGGATAATCATGGGGCAATAGTTCATGTAACGCAATCACACTATTACTTGTGTCTTTGTCGATATACACCAATGAATGTTCATTGTTATCTTTGTGAATCGCCATCCCACTTACAGCCTTCTGTGGACTTGCCATGGCTTTGTACAATGGTGCCAATGAAAACAGCACCAGAAGTAATTTGATATTTCTTTGCTTCATTAATCTATCCTTTTTTATAACAGTACGGCAGATATACCTTCAACTCGCTCAAAATCAGCTTTTTTTATGATACCTGACCTTCCATATGGCCATGGAAACAGAACTCCTTCCTTCTTTTAATTTTTTTTGCATTAAAACTATTTTATGACAACATACACAACCTTAATATCAATTTTTTACTTATATCATCAACATTTTATCGTAAGACATTATTAAATAATGTCTTACGATAAAATGTTAGTTAAACAAAATCAAGTTTCTTCTTTAGACGCACCATACTGACTGCAGCACACACTAAACTCATAACAACAGATAACTACACAAACCCATATCGGCAAATATCCAGCTTGCCCTAGCATAGCCGCACAAAATTTTTTTCCCCGACCATAAACTTTTGTAACATTTTTAATCTGTATCAAAATTTTATTTGTCATAGGTCATCTTTCGTAGTATGCAAACGCATACTACATAATTAACTTCTTATTAATCAAGAAGTTATCTTTGCAATAATACAAACACTAAAAAATAAGTTATAAAAACTATAAAAAAAAGTCAGTCACTATCTATTGAAAGACAACTAACTGACTATCGTATTAAAATACTGCTAACGCCAACAATAGTTCATTAAGCACTAACAATATTTAGGCGATAAAGACCAAGAAATTTTTCATAACAAGCTCACCTTAAAGGTTAAATAGACCAATATGACGATACTAAAAATTAAAAATATCTGATCAAAAATAAAAAAGCAATTTAAGATTTACCGGAAAACATTATTAAGTAATATCTTCCGATAAATTTTAGTTATACGAAATCAAGTTTTTTCTTTAAGCGTATCATGCTAACTGCCGCACAAATTGCACTCATGACCATAAGTGCTCCCACACAGGTCCACACCGGCAAATACCCCGCTTGCCCTAACATAGCCGCACGAAACCCCTCTTGCCCGTAAATATACGGATTAAGCAAATTTAGATAAGCAAGTACTGGACAGACGGTATGTAATGAATACCAAGTAAATTGAAAACCTCCTAAAATCCACAACGGAAACATAACCCGCATAAAAATATTCTCAAGCGACATAAGACCCTTAATTAAACTAATCATAAAAAGGCCGAAAACACCAAAAAATATATTACTTACCAAAAAGGTTATAATGGCATTAGGAACATTAATAATGGTTAAATTAAAACTATTCCATAAAAGCAACTTAGCTACCACAAAGGTAACTGCTCCTAGCAATAAGCCATTCACAATAAACAAACACGCCATATTCAACAGTAACATCCATCCAGGCATAGGCAGTGAAAGCAAATAACTAATATGACGGTCACCCTCAAGATCGGCAAAAAACTTTGCAATACTTCCATATAACTCAAACCCAACAATGCTAATAATCACACCGATAGCTTGCAAAACGCCAAACGATTTATCCATCCCAAACAAGGGTAAAATGTAAGCCGCAATCAAAATAGTAGTACTCGCCCAGATGGTTGCGTTCAACAATTTATCCCAAAATGATTTACGAAGAAGCATCAATTCAGTTGTTAACAACTGAAAAAAAACATGACTACAATTAAATAGTTTCATAAAAATTCCTTTCAATTACAACGTTTCTTCTTGCATCAACTGCAAGAAAACATCTTCAAGGGTACTCTTATCATAAACTGTCTTGAGGTTTTCAGGCGTATCAATAAGCCTGATATTTCCTTTATCCAGAATACAAAGACGATCCGAAAGCGTTTCCGCCTCATCAAGGTAATGGGTGGTTAATACCACGGTCACCCCTTCGTTTTTAAGATTACGAATCGTGTCCCACAACTGATGACGAATATGCGGATCAAGCCCTACCGTCGGTTCATCCAAAATAACCAGCTTCGGATTATGCATGAGCGCTCGCGCAATCACCACCCGTTGTTTATACCCGCCCGAAAGCACTCCCGGAACTGATTCGGCGTACGTCGTCAGTTTATACTGCTCCATAAGCTTGGCCGCTTTTCCCTGGGAATCCTTCAGAGAAAGCCCATAGTACAAGCCATCAAACACTAAATTTTGCTTCACGGTTAAGGCACCATTAAGATTAGGTTTTTGTGGACAATAACCAATAAGATGACGATATGCAGCAAGATTTTGGTAGATAGATTTTTCTTGGTACAGAATGTCCCCAGTAGTTGGCGGATGTAGCGTTGCAATAATTGATGACAGCGTTGTTTTTCCAGCACCATTAACACCTAATAACCCAATAACTTCACCTTCAAAAATATCTAATGTAATACCTTTAAGAGCCTGTCGTTCATCTTTACCTCGACCATAAGTTTTGGTCACGTTTTTAATCTGAATTAAAATTTTACGCATCATAATTAATCTTTCGTAAGTACAAACGCGCGCTACAAAACTGCCTGTTGCAAGTCATGATGTTTTTTTGGTAACAACACGTACACTAAAAAATATAATAAAAAATAAATAGGTCAGTTGCCACTTAATGACAAGCAACACGACTGACTATTATATTGAAACACAGCTAACGCCAACAATAGTTCGATGAGCGTTAACGGTAATTAGGCGATGAAGATCAAGAAACTTTTCATAGTTATTCACTCCTTAGACGTTCAGTAGGCCAGAATGGCGATACTAAGAATCAACGCTACCTGAAAATGAACAAAAAAGCAAATGTCAGAAAAAATTAATGGTTTTGTGAAAAAATTATTTGAGAAGGCCTGGATTCCCGCGGAGGCGGGAATGACGTATGAGAACCTCACGCACCCTTTAAGAGTCCAACTAATTCTGTCTGTTTTACCGTAACATTTGTACCGGTAACCATGTTTTTTACCGCAGCAGTTCCTTGGTTTTGTTCGTCTTCTCCAATAATCACCACATATTTTGCACCGATTTTATTGGCACGTTTCATCATGTTGGTCATCGAAGCTTTTTCAAGAATAACATCTACCGTAAACCCCTCACGCTGTACTTCAGTAGCAAGTATTAACGCCAGTGTTGTTTGATTTTCTGACATCGGCATAATCACCGTCAATGCTGATTGATGTGGAATGACAAGCTCATTACGCACAAGCTCTACTAACATAAGTAACCGCTCCATGCCAATAGCAACTCCGACAGCATCATAATCTTTTGCAGCCCCAACATGACGACCCAACTGATAACGGCCACCACCCGCAAATGCACTTTGAGAGCCAAGCTCACGAGAAACAAACTCAAACACAATATTGCAATAGTAATCAAGACCACGAACCAAGTAATCATCAACAATGTAACTTACTGAAAGTACATGTAACAAATCTTTTATTTGCTGCCATTCTTTGGCACAAGGTTCACAGAGATGCTCCGTAAGTTTTGGTGCAGTCTTATAAATCTTATGACAATCTTGGCTTTTACAATCAAATACGCGCAGTGTGTTTGCATCTTTACGCGTAACACAGGTAGCACAAAGACTCTGTTGATGCTCATTCAAAAATGCTAATAATTTTGTTTTATGCTGTTTACGATCATCCAAGCAGCCAAGAAAATTAAGCTTCAGTACATAATTTTTTAAATGAAGTTTTTCAGAAAATAAGCTATCAAGCATTTTAATCAACATGACATCGTGTTCAAATGCAGCAGAGCCGATAACTTCTAGGCTAATTTGATGAAATTGACGAAACCGCCCTTTTTGTGGACGTTCACGACGAAACATCGGTCCATATAAAAATACTTTCCAAGGAAACCGATCAATGCGATTCTCATGACAAGCACGAATGACCGCAGCAGTCCCCTCAGGACGCAGACAAATACTTGTCTCTTGGATATCCCCTTCTGCTTGAGCAGACTCGAAAACATACATCTCTTTTGATACCACATCAGTTGTCTCACCCAGCGCATGGGTAAAAACGGCGGTATGTTCCAGTATGGGGGTTTGAATTTCTTGAAAATTAAACTGATTAAAGTGCTCTCGAGCTCGTACTAACACAAAGTCTTGAAGCGATAAATCAATATTATCCTGGGTACCGCGAACACGCGTGAGCATAAAAATCCTTCAAAAAAACGTTTCTTGTGACAATGACTAAAGACTATCGGAGCAAAAATATTCCCGTAACCGTATCATTTATCACCAAATTGTTCAATTAACCTGCGTTTTAGCTTTTTATTCAGATCCAGTTGACACCCCTAAAAAATCAGACTATTATTTAAAGAGTTATAACTATTATTTTAATAGATTAATGAAAACCATTCTTTTAAAGATTATTAACGTACTAACCTACAAGGATCAAATCATGTTACAAATAGCTTTACTCGTACTTTTCATCATGTCAGCAGGACAAGATATGCGTCGTAATAGAAAAGGAACATCGCTCATATCCCTTGGCACAATCGCTACAGGCGGCCTCTTATTTGGCTGGGAAGTGTATACACACTACAACAAAAAGAACGCTCCCGATGAAACTGCAACCTATGAAAAAATGAAGAAAGATAAAGAAAACAAGGAACCAGCATTACAAAATAACGAAGAAGATTAAGATTAAATCCAATACGTTTCTCCCTTTGCATCTAAATTGTTTACAGCTGTAAAATTATTAACCTACCATAGAGTAAGAAATATAATTTTTTTTGATCACCATATCGGGAGGAATACGTATGAAGACAATAACTTTTACCGGCATAAGAATCGTACTTATATCATTAATTTTAGGTGCTTTTGCACCAATCATCAATGCAGCAAAAGCTGGGTGGTCTGCAGCTGGAACATCTAAAGCAATGGCAGAAGATACCACAAATACAAAACCTACTAACAAAAAACAAGGCAATAAACAAGGCAATAAACAAGGCAATAAACAAGGTAAAAAAAATGGCGCAAAAAAAAGAAGAGGGCCAAGAAAACCTCGCGCAAAAAAGCATCGTCGTGCTAAAGTAAAACTTACCGAAGAACAAATAAAAGCAAGAAAAGCTGCTGGAGCTAAGAAGACAACCGATCGCGCTACTAAGAAAACAGCTAACGCAGCAAAAAACTAGTTATCTCATAATCGATACACCAATAAAGCCGCAGAATAACTTGCACCATTCTGCGGCTTTATCATTTATTTTTTCAGTTCAAGTTGTTTAATCTTTTCAACCAGGGCACTATGTCCCAACATTCTATCAAGGTTAACCACCAGAGCACCACCCCATACCAACAAACTTCCTTTGCTTAGCTCAGTTGTTACTTGATAGAACGGTGAATTAATCACTAAATTTTCTATGGTACGCATAAACGTCAACTTACTATTTTCATACTTATGCACTAGCAAAGCATCTTGCTCTGCTAGCCCCGTATAACCAAAATCGTTACGCGCTAAACGTAGTGCCTGCCATCCCTCAAGCATCCCAAATGCTAACCCGGCAACCAAAGAAGTTACCGCAAACGTTGTTGGTCGATCAGGCAGCATTAACGCTCGCTTTTCTGCGGCATCTTTCCCGGTTTGAGCAACATGATTTTTAAATGAAAAAGCACTCACAAGAATCTCGAGAGCTCGAGAAATCGCCGCTTCTCCTAAATTGTCTCGTTGGTGCCACAATGCAAGAACGCTATCCGCTATACGCACCATATCATTCGTACACTGCACTACCGCATGATCAGTTGCATGGGCTGCAAAGGTGGTTGCGCCACGAGCCAATGCTGCGACATAAGATGCTTTTTCAGTACAACTCATAACAGAGAATTCTTTTGGTGTTGCTTGAAGATTATTATTAACACAAATAATTAATACTAACGAACACGCTTTACCGAAGAGATTTTTCATAGATACTTTCAATTTTTTACTTTCTGTTGTACCAGGCTAACGAATCTTTTTTCCACACTGACTCTGTCTCTTTTTCTAATACTTCTTTTATAGCAGGAATATCTGAAACATTTATAACTTTTTTAGCGAGTTTCTCATCAAAATGTAACCAATTTTTGTACTCTGTTCTCAACAACCAAGTATTTCCAAGAGCAGCTCCAACCCAAGCAAGTTTTACTTTTGGATTAGTCGCATCACCATAATTATTATAACAACGCAGCATAGAAAGAAGACCGCTTGAAAGCGCTGGGAATTTACCGTACTCACTACTCAAGCCTAAGCAATATGATTCACCCTTCTGAGTAACCTTAGATAATGGCATACTACCACCCATCGCTAAGTTAAGCGCAAGCCCTGATTCGGCAACTCCAAGAGCAACTGTTCCTGCTAACGATACGTATGACCAATCAGCTTTACGTTGTGCAAGCTCTTGTTGTTCTTCTTCAGATAACTCTTTATTTTTTAATGTACTCAATTTATAAGCGTTATGTACAAAGTTAAACCCATTAACACAAAGCCCAAAAAGGTTGTACTTGTTAGTTGCGCCATCATTACGATGGTTATAACTTGAAATGGCGCTATGAGTCAGACGAGCCAAGCTTGCAATAGTAGCCATTCTAATTTTTGCCTGCTCAGTCCCATAGTCAGCAGTAAATTGAGCCGTAATTGCTGCCGGGGCTATTGCACAAGCGCTAACAATTTCAGCGGCTTTCCAAGAGCTTTGTGTGGCAAAAATTAAAGGGTTATTACAAATTAATAAGAAGCCCAATAAAATAAGCATAATCTGTTGAATTTTCTTTATCAGCATGGTTGTTCCCCTATGTTTTAATAATAAAGCTTAAGTGTACTTAATAGTTAAAAAAATACAACGCCATCCAGTTTGTTATTTATTTCAGATATAAATAATAATAAATATATTAAGTATTTATTGCTAAAGAACGTTTTTTGAATATATTTCTTACGTGCATGATAACATGTATCAGAAAGTAACAACCCCATCGATTGAACCAAAAAAACCATGAAGTCAGCATCATACAACGGCAACGCATCACAGCCTATGCACTGCAATTACAATAATTTATATGAACCAATTTATGACTCGGTTTACGGCGTTAATTTTGTCTTCTATGACGAAGAAGAAATGACCGACTATGACAATGAACCAGGATTCATTTCAGAACTTTCTATTTCGGGCCAGCTTTGCCAAACGGCAGCATCGAAAAAAAGTACTTCAAATCATCATCATTGAAGCGTAATCCACCACCAAAGAATGGATTAGCATTACGTTTACCGTAAACATCATCTACCCCAAAGGCGGTGTACATGCATCGCATGAAGAACAGGCGATTCAGCCATTTCACGTGAGGACGTTTTTCGTTAAGGAACGGATCTTGCGGATTGTATTTGTTAACACCACGCATATCGAATACTTCCAATGTTGTAATCCAGTTAAACCAATCAGTTTCAAGCGGCACATAGAAATCAATTCCCGCTCCAAACGTGCTTTCAAAAACCCCCACACGCAGCGCAAGGCGATCAAAGCGCTTACCAAATTGAAGACCAAACAGAAGATCGTTTTTACGCTGTACCGTTTTTTCAACACGATCAGCCCACTCAACTTTTCTCCACGTTGGCATATCTAATTCACGAGCACGTAAGACCGTACCTTGATCATCATAACGGGTGTAGTATGACTTCTCACGACTAAAGGTACCTTGTTCATCACCAATCAATTGAATGAGATAGAAAAAATCCGAATTTGGCCGAAGCTTTAGCTCAAAGTATCCCTTAGCATTAAAGTGTCGTAACATCGTTTCAGAATGCATATCAAGATTGATCATAAGCGCTTGCATTTTATTAGAATATTCTTTAAAACCACCTATAGTCTTTTTGATATCATAGTACGTTTCATCTTCATTGATTAACTTACCAACCAGCCCCTTACCAGTGTTAATTTTATCAACAACTTCAGTCGCGCCATTAAACGTATTTTTTATCGATCCAGCCGCATCGCCAACCTCAGTAACTGTTTTAGGTAAAGCATCTTTAAGACTTTGAACGGTCGCTCTAATATCACCAAGCGTCCCATTAATATTCGATTCGTTATTATACATGGTACGTTGTAACACTTCTGAAAAATCAGCTATGCGTGCTGAAGCTTTAGCAACTGATTCCAATGTAGCACGTATACTATCTTCACCAGCCCGACTTGCTACGGTACCTTTAATCGAATTGGTAATGTCCTGAATACCCGATGCAATATCTCTGAACTGATCAAGTAATTCTCCAACACTTGCCGGCGTTTTTCCTGGCATCGCTAACGTACTTCCCGGCAACAGTAACCCCGTTGCAGGGTTTCCAGGATCTATTTCAACCGATTTGGTTCCGATCAACCCCGCTTGATAAATGGTGGCATAAGCATTTTTTGCTAATTTATTTTTCTCATGAATACGCAATTTTAACTCTGCTTTACCGCGACTTAAAAGTGTTATGGAATCAACCCATCCAACTTCAACCCCGGCAATGCAAACTTTAGATTTAAGCGTCAAACCACCAATTTCATCAAAATAAGTCGTGTACTCTTGATACTGATTTTTATCAAAACGAATGGCTTTAATATTAATGCTCAAATAGAAGAAAACACTAATAGCCCCTAAAATAAATATCCCTACGCGCGTTTCAATATTCACCTTCATACCCTACTTTTATGCCAAGCCACCTACGTGACACGGAATTTAGTCGATCAAAAATTTAAAGCCAATATAATCTGAGAATTTTAAAACTTTCTTGATCTTCATTATTACTTATCTGCCCAATTTGATTATTAGTTGGTTGAACTACCTTCTTCTCTTTTACTTTTTTTATTATCGCCAGCAACTGCTGCTCCGTCTGCCCAACTTTTCCACAAGATAGCACAGAATAGATCACCGGTTCAAATTGTTTCGCAAACATCGATGGTAAATTTTTAAAGGGAGGAACCTTCCCTCCATAAATCGGCGTAATATTTTTCCAATTCTGCTCCCAATCTTGCACCCATTCATCTTTGTAGCCTGCAATAAATGTTTTAAATGGCTCTTTCAAGGCAACCGCATCTTGTGCTCGAGGTTGACGAATATTCAACATAACACACAAAGCATCCGAAAGAAGCAAGAGGTTAATTTCAGCTGATGATGTCCACACGGTAAAAATATCCTGCACCGTTAACTTCTCATTAGACTTATCTTTTTCTTTTTTATTTTGAGGACCTGTTGGTGGTTTATAGATAAAATCAATCCCAGCGAATTGTTTTATTTCAAGCAGCTCTGAAAGATCATCGAGTTTTTTTCTTCGCTTGGTAAAATAATCCTGCAAAATTTTTAACATCTCTCCCGCTGCTAGTTTATTTTGAATCGCAAGCCCACCAATCAACGTTGCGTATGCCGGTTTAAATTCTTGTTTCTCAAAGTCAAACGCCTCATTAAGATTAATCTTCCCATGCTCGCTTACCATGCAAATCTTTACTGAACCATCTATGCCATCTTTTTTTTCATCAAGAGTAAAGTTCTGCCAACGATTTAAATTCGGCAACAACACTTTCAATAATTTTTTAGTTTTAGCAAGCTTATTATCCTGTTGCCCACCAGTTTGATTTTTTTTATCATCTTTATCTTCTTCAGGCTTATCTTCTGACGGCAATAGTTGTGCCATGGCTATGTTAATACCACTTAATGCCAATGTTTTAGCTTTCTCACGTTCTACCATTGTTTTCATGAACCGCGATCCAACCAGTACGGAACGCATCAGCTGTTCGGTCAACATGACAATAACTGAAACCATCATCAAGGCGACGATGACAATTACACCTGATTTTTTTCTCATATGCCACTCACGGTCGTTACCGTCGTAGACGTCGCGCTAGAAGACACCGCTTGTCCTGCTACTTGCCCAGGAGCAGTCCCCACAGGAACCACCGTACCCCCAGGAATAATTGGCTGATCTTGCAACTGTTTCTTAATTTCATCACTGTATTCAGTTGGATAAGAAAATATCGGAACCATCATATGAAAAATATGCTCACCACTAAAATTTTTCTTCCATAAAACTACGGTAATTTCAATACGTTGTGGTACAAATCCCTTACTATAAGGCTTTTCACCCCATGTAAAAGACCGTAACTCCTCTTTCTTTTTTTCTTTTCCATCCATTTTATCAAATACGTCTTTTTGCTCCCGCGCTTTTATCTCTTCAGCGGTTTCTTCTTTGAAGGTAATGTATTCAAAATAAATATTTTTAATGCCCTCAATCAAAATCTGTTCATCAAGATCATGCTTGGCAAGTTTTTCGTGATCAAACTCACTCACTTTCATCTTGGTATTTTTAAGATCATGCGCCTCTTTGCGAATAAGCTTAAAACACTCATGATCTCGATCGCCATGTGTTTTATCTTGTTTTAACTCATAAGCGACCCTTACCAAATTCGATACGCTATTACCATAAACTCGCAATGGATTAGCACAAATAAACGTCAACCGACCAAACACTTTAAGATCACGATCATTATATTTTAAGCCTTTACCAATGCCATCACCTTCGGTTCCCAAAAAGAAAGAAGTAAGCTCATCAAGCGTTTTCTTTTTTCTGTCTCGAGCATCTGCAGGGGTTTCAGACTTTTGCGCCTCTGCCTTATTTTCTTTGGTTGGAATAATCTCTTTCTGCAACATAGGAATAAACGCTGTTGAAAGATCTTTTTCAAGTTGATTAAATAATAAACAAATCTTTCGATTATCAATCATAACCATACGACTTTTTTCAAGAAACCCGCATGCCCCATGATACGCCTGCATCAATGCAAGTAAGATGAAAGCAGAAATGGTTAATGAAATGAGAACTTCGAATAGGGTAAATGCAGGAGAATGCTTCATTTTTTCTCTTCTTTTTCTTCAGCCTTGTAAACGAATCCACCTACCACAATCTTCTCGTTAAAAAGGCCGCTTGTCCATTCACCTTGTGCCATTATGGCTCTCAATAGATCTCTACTTTTTTTTATATCTTTTTGAGCTCTGTTAAGCAGTGATCGCATAAGTTTTTGTTGTGCAGTGATAATCTTTACTTCAGGATCTTTAAATTTTTGAGTAACCGACTTTTTATTGTCTTTACTCGGCTTAATAAAAGCTTCTAGCCATGCCTTCTTTACTAAAAAAATCCGATTCACTTCTTCTCGATTTCTGAGCACTCGTTGTACCGATTTAATTTGTGCCTGAGAAAGAACATACAAGGCGGTAACCAGAATAAATAAGGCGAGTAAGACTTCAAGAAGCGTAAATCCAGCAGGTTTATTCATCATTTCTTATTCCGTTTTGTGACCATCAAGATAGATACAATCACCCAAAAATGACTGCGTTTTTATTGTTACTTTGCTTGCTTCGCCGTTTTCCATGCGGGTGAGCCAGATTATAACGGGTTGGATTAGCCCATCAGGAACAATATAACAATGTCCTTGATGCTGCGTCTCTTTTGATTGAAACAAATCTTTTTTATTAAAATAAACCGCATTGATTTTTATCGCATCAGGAAGATCATAACGAGTTGCTGCATACAACGAAGAAACTGGATTATATACCAGTTCAGAAGTCTTACTTTTATTAATCGATTCATCTTCGACAAAAACAGAATCAGACCTAAACACAAGCCTATGATTTTTATGATTAGTAATCGCTTCTTGCCGCGCAAACAACAAAAGATTATTAATCTCACATACAACGGTTTTCCATTGTACATTTGGCTTGCGTAAGTTTAAACGAGGTAAAAGGATGGTTGCCAAAACGCCGATAAGCGTTAAGACAACCAACACTTCAAATAACGTAAATGCTTTACGCACTAGTTACCTTCAATAATCCATTCTTTTTCATGTTCTCGATCTTCTTCAGTTCTATTTTCTCCACCAAATGATATGAGCTCATAAGACTTGAACTTTTTACCAGAATTAATTTTTGGAGGGGAATTGTAAATGATTTTGGTTTCCCAACCATCTACCGGATTACCATCTTCATTTTTTGCCGTTGAATAAGGACCATGCCAATTAGGATTACCAGACATTTCAAATAAAACCTTCAGCCCCTCTTTAGCATTAGGAACACGACCAATGTCCGTTGAAAAATTTAGAATATCCCCTTTAAGTTGGTTCATAATAATCTTTGTATTTTTATGTTTTGCCTGACCAAACGCATTCATAATTTTTGGTACAACCGTAGCCATAAACACACCAATGATGCCAAGAACGATAAGTATTTCAATCATGGTAAAACCAGATCTCTTTTGATAGTGCATAAAATCCTTCCTTAGTAAAATTATAAACCTGGCATACTTGCCATACCCAAAATTGGCAACATAATCGCTGCCATTATAAAAATAATAATCACAGCCATAACCAAAGTCATCACCGGCGCAATTTTCGCCGTTAATCCATCAGTTAAATCAATGAGCTCTCGCTCATACTCATTTCCTACATTTAAGAGCATCTCTCCAAGTTTTCCTGACTCTTCCCCGGTGTTGATCATATAACTAGCCATACTCGGAAAGATCCCCGTCTGCTTAAGATACCGAGCAATTTTACCTTCTTTAATAATTTTGTCGCGCGCCGCCATCAATTTTTCCGTAAGCACCGAGTTCTCAACAATTTTACACACAATGTCCAATGCTTCAGGAAGATTTACCCCACTCTCAATAAGCATCCCTAATGTTTTGCTCAACTGAACTACGGCCTTAGTCCGTGAAAAATAAGCAGTTAAGGGAAACCGTAAAAGATATTGATCCATAAGAATTTTGCCTTTAGGGGTTGATTTCCAATACGAAACAAGAACAACGGTCACAATAAGGCCAATAGACATCACCATCCAATGATTAAGTAGCAGATCTGACATAGTAACAAGAACTTGCGTTGGCCAGGGGAGCTCCTGCCCCATCTGCCTAAACATTCCCATAAGCTTCGGTACCATAAATAGCAACAGTAATACCACCACCCCTATGGCAGCTGAAATCATCATAATCGGGTAAGACATTGCCTTTTTTACACGGCGCTTTACATCTTCAGATCGTTCAAGATATTCAACAAGTCGCATCAAAATAGATTCAAGCTTCCCACTAGCTTCACCAGCACGAACTAGTTGTATATAAACATTAGAGAAAACACGCGGATACTTGCCAAGCTCTTTAGCCAACGGCTCCCCACCCTTAATTCCATCACGAACATTCACCAAAAGACGTTTAAACTTCCCTTCAAACTGCTCAAGTAATAAATCAAAGGATTGCAAAAGCGGCACCCCCGAACGTAATAACACTGAAAGTTGGGTAGTAAAGAGAACAACTGTTCTTGAATCAATTTTCTTTTCAAACAACGACTGCAGCGAGAATCCTGATGGCTCACCTAGCACTTCAGTAATATTGATAATCATTAAGCCCTGACCACGCAACATCTCTTTTGCCGCCTGGATAGTTGCAGCATCAATGGTCCCGGATGTCTTAGTCCCACGACGAGAAAATGAATCATACTTGTAAAGAGGCATAGATGGATGCTCCAACAAAACTTACCGTCTCTTCACAATCGCTTGCAAAGAAAAAAAATTTTCTGATACTATTACCCAAGGGTAATTTTTATTTATTCGATAAGTGAACAAAATTATTATTTAAGGTTAGTACACTTTATCAAAAGGGAGCGGTTATGAAAATAAATAATATTTCCAACGTGGCACATGCCGCGTTAGCTTTTATGATGTCTTGGTATATGACCTTAGTCGCCATCCCTGATTTTTCCCAAACCTCATTAGATTTCCCATCAATTACTAAAAATACCCCTAAAAAAAAAGTTGAAGACTACAATTTCGACACCCTTCTCAATGTAACCCCTCTACAATTCAGCATGAACACCATTCGCTACTACCTAGAATCTCATCGTGTTGGCACACGAGACATGCAAATCGTTAATCAAAAACCTGAAGCATCACCCGATACCATGTTCACCCGTGGCTTTTCACAATATTTAAGCGATGTTTATAATAAACAAAACTATGCATCGATGCTTTCACAAGATGGTACCCACCTCGTTGATTTCCTCCAACTAAGTGATGAATTAAATCTTAACCATACAACGTTGTACGTTGGGTTCAGGTTATTTCATAACAAAATAAAAAGTTGTGAAGTAATTGATGACACCGCCATCTTACAAATGGTCGAACCAATCGGAAAGTACCTTGAACGACATTTTGAAGAAAATGAAACCCATTATAAAACCAATCTTAATTTCATTCGTAAGCACACTGAAGAGCTGATGCTTGCAAAATTTACTGACCACTACGCAAAATTCCAGGAAGAACCGGATGTTTTTATCTTGAATCTCTCCGAAGAAATAACCAAAGAGTTCAAGCAAGAATTCACCAATTTTGAAAAAAGCATCAAAGTTCAGCAAGAAAAAGCTGAAGCTCGTGAACGTCTCCGTAACTTAACTCTAAGATTTCTTGAAACTGCATTGGGAAAAACCATCTGGAGTACCCAGTCCTATGAAGGAATTTGGCATTCATTTCAAGCAATTGCCTTTGACTTACAAGCTCTAGGTGTTCGCTCAGTGGTAAACCATATGGATGATATGGATTCATTGCTATGGTCTCACGTTCATCGTTTTTGTTATTTTGTTGATCTTGTTGGCTCTCATTTACCGCTTGAGTTTTATGAAGAAATTGAAGGTGATTTAAACAATAAGCTCATCTATTTCTTAGAAGAAAAAGAACAAGATGCGTACATAAAAACCAAAAAAGAAACGCTTGAAGAAGCACTTGTTAAAGGAAGAATGAAAGCAGTTGCATACAGCAAAGGGATTGTAGATCACCTCGTCTAAAACATAATACCCGGGGGGGGGGAAATGATCACAAGCAAGTCAAACTTATTTCTAATCATAATAACATTTATGACCCTCATGCCAGAAAACAATGCAATGCAATATACCCATCAAAAAACGGTAAAAGTAACGGTGTTTATTCATGGCACCATTCTTCCAATTCCCTCTATTCAATCAGCAAAAGAAGCCGCAATGGTCGCTTGGAAAACCAAAAAGATTGAACTTACCATTGAAGCTTACTACTACAGTTTACGCTCAAATAGCTTTTATAAGAACCAAATCATTGGAAAACCAGAACTGCATGAAATTCTCAAACTAAGCGATGATCATTGGGTCAATTGGGCTCTCACATCAGCATACCGATACATGCATGAAACATTCTTACCTGATGATAATAAAACACTTTTATTTTACAGCTTTGGATGGAATGGCCGATTTAGAAGTAAAAAACGACGAACAGCAGCGGATGATCTTTATGATGCTTTAATCAAAAAAAGAAAAGAACTTGCAGAAACATACCCAGACCATGAAATCGAATTTTCTCTTGTAACGCATAGCCTTGCCGGTGAAATAGCTTTACGCTTAGCCCACATTGAAGAAGAAAAAAAAGAAAACCTCACCATTCATGAACTCATTTCATTTGGAGCCCCGGTACAACAAGAAACACATGATGCAGCAGAACACGCTATGTTTAAAAAAATTTATCACTTTTTTTCACACGGTGACTACGTTCAAATCATGGATATTTTTACGACAAGCGGCTGGTCTAATCGAAAATTTGAAACAGAAGATCCAAGTGTTATCCAGATATCACTTGATGTTAATGGCACTCACCCAGGACATGCTTCCCTGAGTTTTTATGGATCACGATTTCACGAGCCAACACTCGCGATAAACCCTCTTCCGCCACTTGTCTTTGCACCATGGATGATCGCTTGGCTTAATAAAAACTCAGAAAACCAAACTCATCACCATCTATCAATCAGAACAGATGGAAAGATAATTAGCCTCATGGCAAATGGTAAAGAAACAAAACAAGATCAAGTTAATTTGGAAGAACTAAAAAAATTTATGGATGTCGATAACTCTGATTAACCCACCAACCGCAAACCTCGTTGCCCGGTCTCTCGATTAACCGTCAATTCAAAATAGCCATGCTGCGCATACCGCGTTACCAGTTCTTTATCATGACAAATAATTAAGACCGTCAAACCTGTTGCGGCTACGAGTTCAGCTAAGAAATTCATGACCATTGCAGCATTTTGTTCATCAAGCGCCGCCGTTGGTTCATCTAATAAAAGAATCGAAGCATTTTTTTGTAACGCCATCAAAATCGATAACACCTGCCGTTGGCCCCCAGAAAGAAGATACACTGGCTTACTCGTATCAATTTTAAAGCGTTCAACAAACCCTGGGATTATTTTGTGCAGTGGCAACCCCTTAAGTGATGGGTAAGACCCCATACTGGCAAGTGATAGATTTTGTTCAAATGAAAGTTTATTGGCCAACATCTCATCAAATTTTTGTGGCACCATGGACACCTGGTGAAATACCATTGAAGTTGCACCGGTCGCTAAGTCATCAAATTTGACTTGCTTACCCTTTATTTCAATCGTCCCCGATGCTTGCTCTCCCGGATCAACGCATCCCTGCAGTAGACGAATCAATGTTGATTTTCCTGCACCATTTTCCCCACGTAAGAAATAAAGCTTTCCTACTTCAAGCTCCATTGAAACATCATGAAGAAAATAATGCGACTGTGATGCAAACTTAAATGATAAATGTTGCATGTTTAATGCGATTTGTTTTGTCATGATTACACCCCCAAATGATCGGCCATCATGTGGCGGCCTTTAAGACGATAGGTATAAATCAAAATTGATAACACTAAGAAGGCCTGAATCATCGTAAAATATTTTTGATTAAACCCAAGATTTAACAACAGTTGCATGATGGTAAAGTAGCCAATCGTGCCCATGATTGGCACGCGAATTGAAAAAAATTTATTAGTACACGCAAACGCTTTACCTAAGATCAACGCGGTAATACAAAATAATGCCATGCCATGGCCAGCATTCACATCAACAAATCCACTGGACTGCGCTACAAAGTAGCCTGATAACCCAGCAAGTCCATTAGCTAAAGCAACTCCGGTCAACACCACAAAATTAGTAGAGATGCCATAATGCCCAAAGAAGTTCGGGTTGTTCCCAAAAACTGCCAATGCATAGCCAAGCTGCGTCTTCAAGAATAAATACCCAACAATTAAAAGACTCATCATAACGGCAAACAACACCGGCAGTTCAGGATTTTTGACAAACCAATCACCCAGCGTGAGCACATTCACATAACTACTTAATGAAACCATGGCACTTCCAAGCGTTAACTGGTTCAAACCATGAAACAACCCCACCGTTAAAATGCTTGAAAGCAGATGAGGGATTTTTGCATAGCGGGTTAACATGCTCGACGTAAGCCCAACAACCACACCCCCAAAAATACTTACCAAGACGATTAGCACTAACATAAGCCCTAATGGCAGCCCAAGATTCAGCATGAGTAAGCGTGTCGCCAGCAACGCCCCAAACAGATAGGCTGCTTCGATGCTTAAGTCCGGCAATTTCATAAGCGAGATACTCACATAAGCCCCCAGGACTAGGGGAAAGTAAAGACACGATTGTTCAAGCGTAATCAACGCCGTTTGTAAAATGTTCATCAACATATCCAAAAAAAATGGTTAAAAAAGAGAGTTTTTTACACATTCCCCAATTTTATGAATATTTGGTCAAATCGTATAGAAAAATCAGGTGAAGACATGGCAACCCTCAAATTTTACGAATAACACCATTATTTTTACTTAATTTGACCATCTGTCAATTTATATTAATATATAAAGATATATAATGCAGATTAAAAATATTTAACTTACTTGGGAGCATCATGATAAAAAAATTATTCAAACACATTTCATACCTATTTCTAGCCATTGGTATAGCAACATCGCCAGCAATAGGAATGGACCGTCCCACAATGATGGGAATGGAGCAACCAAAAAAAGAATTGTGCCGTGAGTGTAATATACACAGTTTAATAACTAACAATGGCACTGTTCTCAATACACCAACACACCAAGAAAAACTTTTTACAAGCCACGACTTAAATCATCCTGATTGTTTTGAATGCTGCTTACAAAATGGCGCTAAACCAACAACCCCATTCATTCTCTACAAAGAAGCTAACCCAATCTACATAATCCATCTGGCAGCACAAAAAGGATCTGCTAAATTCATAAACCTATGCATAACCTACAAGCATAATATAGATTTACCAGCACAACCAACCGGGCAAACCCCCCTCCACTTAGCAGCAGAAGAAGGCCACCTCTCATGTGTAAAACTTTTATTAGAAAATAATGCAAACGTAAATGCTACCACTACAGGCCATATCAATTTAGAAAGTCTCATTACGAATATAACACCGTTACATCGTGCCGCAGAATTTGAACATTCAATATGCATCGACCTCCTTATTGCAAATGGTGCTCATTGTAATATTGCAGATTCAGAAGGATTCTTTCCAATCCACCAGCTAGGAAGTATGCGCGAAGAAAACTTCACTCAATGTCTCAATTCTTTTATGAAACATAACAAAGCTCTAATAAACCAACCAACAAGTCTATATAACGAATCAAGAAAGAGCTATCCAGGATTAACGCTTTTTCACCTTATAGCGATACATGGCCATACTTCATCTCTTTCAAAGCTTAAACTCTACGGAGCAGACCCAACCTTAACTGTATCCCAAGGCTTAAGAAAGGGACTTAGCCCTTTCCTTATAGCTCTCTTGGTCGGGCATGAAGAGTTCGTCACAAAATATAAAGAACTATTTCCTGATTACCTCAAGCATTTCAATATAAACAATGAAAATGAAGTGAGATATCTTCACCGTGCTCTCACGAGCGCGATACAAGATGATAGCCCTGTAATCATAAATACCATCATAGAAGCTTATGACAATAAGCCAAATATCGTCATCAATGATATAGATACTAACGATATTAATGGATTATCGCTACTGCATGCTGCAACTACAACTGGCAGCGAAAAAGTCATAGAAAGTCTATTAAGGCACAAAGATATTAATCTTGATATAAACCGCTTTACAGCACTCCACTACGCTGTTGAAGCAGGAAAATATAAAGTAATTCCACTCCTCTGTTCTAAAATAAAACCAAACAGCCCAGATGAAAATGGCCTAACCCCCCTCGCCATTACCGCAGAATATAACGATATCAAAAGCACCATCTTACTTATTGCTCATGGAGCTACAATCACGCCAGAAGTTTTTAAAATTGCTGAACAAAGTGATAACCGTGAAATCATGTTTATATTAAAAGCACTTGATAGTACATTATCAACATCGAAAGTAACCGGTTGTGATCTTTCAAAAATAACAACCACCCTAGAAGATTTAAATCAATTTCCTAAAGCTCGCTCCTACACGAAAAAAGTACACGACCAAATCAACACAGAACAATTTGCTTCTGCCGCTCAAAACAATGACCTCGATACAATGATACTTCTCTTGGTCTCTGGAGCTAAAATCCCTCAATGGTCAGATAATCCATCACACCCTTGGAACATCGCTGAACAAGCTGAGAAAGAAGAAGCTATGCTTTTACTCCTTTGTGCTGCAAACAGAGAAACTCATTTACCTCAAAAAACTTATTTTTTAGAAAAATCTAAAACAAACTTCGAATCATATATTCAACAATATAAGTCTCAAAAAGAAACATCCCCTAAAAGCATTAAAGGCAGAGTACTATTAAATAGCTGGAACCAAGATATTAAAAGGGAAATAAAACCTAAAGCTCAATCTTCACGCAACCCACAACCTAAGACAAAAAAAGCTCCCGAACCAAAAACCGTAGGAAAATCTTTACAAAAACTATCACTTAAAGAAGAATCTCAACCAGCTCAAACAAAAACGTCTCCAAAAATTTCTGCCAAAAAACCACCAACCTCTCCTCAAGCAGCACAATCTGCACCGCAACCGAAACCTGCACCGCCAACATTTGATACAACAATAACCAACTTAACATTTGAAGAACAAGAACAAGCTTGCAGTTTCTGCCCAGTTAGACTCCATGGACTCAAAAGTCAGCACCCTTCTGCAAAATATTTATTTCATACACGCTTTCTAGGAAACACACAACTCAGTGGTTGCAAACAAGCAAAAACTCATTTCAACACAAGCTTAAACAACGTAAAACTTGCAGTTAATCAACGAAGACAAATCAACGTAAGCAGAAAATCTCATGGTGACACGTTCCATCAAATTCCATGCCAAACGCTACTCAAATGCTTAGATAATGCAATGGTATTTGATTCAAACAAAGCGCTAAACGAATTTAACGCACAGTACACTAATGTCATTCTTGAGCACAACCAATGTGCCATTGTGTTACCTCTGCAAATAACCCCTGCTGATTTTGATCTGCAACGCGCATGTGATCTATTCACAAAGAAAGAATTCGTAGCAGGGTCACACCATGGAGCACTCGTAGCTCTGGTAAAACAGCTTCCTGCAGGAGGTTGTGTTTGTACCCATCTCTGTTTTCATGAAGAAAAAACATGCGCTGAAGAACATAGAAAGTACAAAGAACAGATGTTTAAGCTTTAGTCTTTATACTCAATCGATATCATTGTTTAATTAATCACGAGCAGAAAGAACTTTAGCCGAAAGAACTATGCCAAAAACCGGTGTTAAATCCTTCATCAGAGGATCAACACAGGCAGCAAAAACCGATGTATTAAAATATTTATCAAAATTTTCTGGATTAAGCTCTTCATCTGCAGAAACCAATGATGCAAAGGCTCGCTTAGGAAGTGTGTCAGTTTGGCTTCCACATGCTTTTTTATAAACCATTACAATCTCACAAGGATCCTGATCCATAATGTCTTTTTTAAGGGCATTTAACGCATACTGAACTAACGCGCTCCCCACATACTGATTTCGTAACTGTGGCTGCGTATAAACCAAATTAAGATAAACAAAGACTTGTCCCTGTCGCCATTGAAAGAACTCCCCTCGACAAAAATCTGGATAGATTGAAGTTTTAGCTCCAACACATCGAATTTCATGTTCAAGAATAGCGGAAAACTGGTCAGGTTGCACCACATAAACATTGGTAAAAGCACAAACAAAGCCCACTTCATCTACCGCTACAAAAATTCTTTTTGCTGCAATGTTTTCCAACAACACTTGCGTTCTTGTCAACTTAGGCAGAATAACTATTTTTTTAGCATCTTCTCTGTTTTTTTCGATTACAGAAAAATGCGTTAAAAGTTGTTCAACATCTTCTTTATTTGCTAACCGCAGCGTAAATGATCCATATCCATGAACATCAAAACTCCCCGGCTCTTCATTAATA
>CAYHBO010000016.1:0-34442 GCA_964354855.1 uncultured Pseudomonadota bacterium
GCTATAAACAATATTTTTTATGCTGAACATGGTTGCACCTGGTTAAGTATACGTAGTACCTGTTGGTAGCGAGCTTTAATGAAATCATTCGTTGCTTGTTTGCATTGTTCTTCTGCGATATTAATTGGTGTTTTGCCCGCTCTATCTTTAGTCGTCACCCAGTTTCTATTAATGCGCAATGCTGCTTCAACGAAAGCAATGTTGCCAATAAAAGCCATTGAATGTAAGGGAGTTGATACTTTTGGAGCTGCCAAGATAGGTGCTTGATGGTTCCAGTTTTGTATTAATTGCATATGATAGAGAAATTGATTTAAGTCTTCCACAAACGATTTTTTCTCTAATAAAAAAAGATGGCTGTCGAGATCTTTATTAATGCTGTTCAGATAAGCTAATGCGCTTAGTGTGAGTTCAGCGTCATTTGATTCTATACCATATAAAAGGTGATTTTTTATTATTATTATCTGATCCATGATTTCTGTGTGTAATAATTTGATCATGTCTTCTTTAATTTTTTGAAAGTTTTGTTCTTTTGATTGCTTCTCCATGCCACAGATTTTGGTGTGTGGTAGAATAAGTATGATAAATAATATAAATATTGACGTTAATTTTATTTTTTTCATGGTATTCCCTCATTTTTTGATAAGAAATTTATTATCTTATTCCCTCAGAAACACGTATCCAATTTCTAAAGAGTCTGAGCGTTAACGTTGATTGTTTACATTTGACAGCAAGACTTAGAGGCGTTTGACCATCTTTAGTTTCTTTTTCGAGTATGGTATCGATGATTGCTTGTATTTCTGTATTCGTTAAGTTTTTATTTTGTGCTTGATTGATAACGGTGTCCATGATTAGTGTAATTATTCTTATTGCACCATTATTGGTTGCTATATGAAGAGGCGATTGACCTTTATTATCAGTGGCCTTGATACTTGCTCCATGACTAATTAAGTCAAAAGCTGCTTGATATGAGCCTTCTCCTACAGCCATATGTAAAGCTGTTCGTTGATTTTTATCGGGAGTGTTGATAACGTTTTTTATGAATTTTTTTTGAGCGTCTATATCATGAGGATGCTCTTTAGCCGCTTGTCGTTTGATTCCTTCGAGTATCATATTGAATATGGTTAGATTTAAACTTCGTTTTGCCGCGTGGTGTAGAGGTGTCATCCCTAGGCAGTCTTCAGTTTTAACCGATACACCATGGTTCATGAGTTTTTTAGCAATTAAATCTTGATCGAAATTTATAGCTATATGAAGAGGACTTTGTCCGTGTTGATCGACTTCACTAAGTAATCTTTTGATCTCATCGTTTTCATTATAAATATTCTGGCTTGAGGCCTGTATCTTTACTGCTGCAATGAGAACGTCAAATTCTCTTCTGTTTCCTTTTTCTGCTGCAAGATGAAGTGCATTTCTTCCGAAGTCGCTATATCGAGGGCTAAAAAGTTGCGTGTTTTCAAGTCTACTGATAGCCTCTTGGTGATGTGCTTTTTCTCTGGCTTCTAACCGCTTTTGGCGTGCTTGTTCTCGTTGTGTGATTGCGTCTTGTATGGCAGCTCGTCTTCTTTTTTTTTGCCTGTTCTGCCTTCTTATTCCTTCCTGTTGAATATATTCTTGTGTGATATTAGAAAGTTCATCAGGATTCCTAGGCTTACTTGAGCAGCAACCAGCTTGTATTACATTGTTTATAATGAGAGCTGCGAGTAAGCCTAAAGATATTTTTTTTATTTTTTTCATGGAAATTCCCCCGTTTATATTTGATCTATTGTTTAATAATAGAGTAAATATGCAACCTGTCAATTTATATAAATAAAGCGCTTGAAATATGCTAAAATTGAAATTATCAATCTTGGGGATATGTTTTATTGAGTTTTTTTATAGGATTTCTTTTGGGTTTGCTGTTTTGCAAAATTTATCAATAACATGTATGATGGTTCCTTATGTATCCATTTCTTATATTTTCCACGTTTCTGTATTCAATTTAGGTCGAGAAAAACTATGATCATCGCTAATAATCTCTCATTGCAGCTGGGTAGCAAAGTTATTTTAGATAACGTTTCTTTTGTTTTTGCTAAAAATCAAAAAGTTGGCATTGTCGGTGCCAATGGTGCTGGAAAATCAACTTTATTAAATGTTCTTGGTGGACATATCCAGTTGGATAAAGGAAGCGTTGCCATTGAAAAAGGGCGAAAACTTGCTCATTTACCCCAAGACGTTGTGCTTCATTCAACAAAAAATGTTTTACAAGAAGCTGTTTCAGCATTAGGTGATCTTGATAAATTGCGACAACGTCTTATAGAACTTGAGCCTTTACTTGCTTCAAGTAATGAAGCGATTGAAGAGTATGCGAATATTCATGAACGGCTTATTGAAATTAATCCAGATAAAATTGAGATTGAAGCGACACAGATTTTACAAGGGCTTGGATTCACTAAAGAGATGCTTTTAAAGCAGGTTGATAACTTGAGCGTTGGCTGGAAGATGCGTTTAGTGTTAGCTAAATTGATGCTTGAAAAACCTGACTTCTATTTGTTTGACGAGCCGACTAATCACTTGGATATTTTTGCAAAAGACTGGTTCTTAGATTATTTAAAAACCGGTAAGACCGGCTTCTTACTTGTATCTCACGATCGTTACTTCTTAGATCATGCTTGTGACTATATTCTTGAACTTGATAATGGTGTTGGAACGTTGTACACCGGTAACTACACAACCTATGAGACATTGAAGCAGTCGCGCCTTGAGCTACAAGAATCACAGTACCAAGCACAACAAAGAAAGCGTGCACAACAATTAGAACTTGTAGAACGATTCAAAGCAAAAGCGTCAAAAGCAAAAATGGCGCAAAGTATGATGAAGAAAATTGAAAAAGAAGAGATCATTGAGAAGCCTGATACACAGGTGCGTGCGGCTCGCTTCTCCTTCCCTCCAGCTGAACGAGCAGGTAAGGTGGTGCTTACGCTTCATGATGTTGCAAAACATTTCGGAGATGAGAAAATTTTTGATCATATTTCTTTTGAAATCAATCGAGGCGATAAAGTTGCGTTGGTGGCGAGTAACGGTAAAGGTAAAAGTACGTTGCTTAACCTTATTGCAGGAAAATATCCATTAGAGCATGGGACGGTGCATTTTGGTCATAATGTTACCTGGGCATTCTTTGAGCAAGACCAAGAAAAATCATTGAATCGTGAAAAGACCATTGTTGATGAAGTAACTGATGCTTGTACCAATAGTGAAGCACGTCAACGTGTACGTGGCTTTTTGGGTTCATTCCTTTTTCCAGGTGATGATGTTAAGAAAAAAATTCAGGTGTTAAGTGGTGGTGAAAAAAACCGCGTAGCCATGGTAAAAGTCTTACTACAAAATTCAAATTTCATGTTGCTAGATGAACCAACTAATCACTTGGACATTGCATCTAAACAAATTCTTTTGGCTGCGTTACAACAGTACGAAGGGACCATGTTATTCGTTTCTCACGATAGAAATTTCCTTGATGGGTTATCTACTAAAGTTCTTGAGCTTACGTCAGAAGGTGTGGTGAGTTACGAAGGTAATTACGAGTCGTATCTCTATCAAAAGAAGCAACGTGAAGAAGTTTTGTTAGCGCAAAATACTAAAGTTGAAAAACCTCAAGCAAAAGCTACTGATTCGGCAGCCGGTGTTAAAACGATTACCTCGGGGCAAGAATATGAGCTTCGTAAGAATGTGGTAAAAATTGAGCGAATGATTGAGAAATTAGAAGCAGAACATGCTCGGTTACAGCTTAAATTTGAAACATTAGAGTATGGGACGAAACCATTTGATGATGCGCAGAAGCGGCTGACCGATATTTCTGTTCAGATTAAAAAACTTCAGGCTGAGTGGGAAACCACGATGGCAACATTAAAATAAATTAATTTAGCGAGATAACGATGTTTTATATTGAACTGCTGCTGTGGGCTTCACTTACGTTTTATACGGTGTGCTTCTTTCCGCAGATCATAAAAAACTATCGTGAAAAATCGACTAAAGGATTAAGCAATGTAATGCTTTTAGCGTATTACATTGCTTACATGCCAATGCTTTATTACGTTTTCTACTGTGATCTGATTCTGCCTTATAAAATTGTTTTGCCGATCGAAGTTGGTGTCATGACCATGATGATTATGCAAAAATTTTATTACCATGGGCTTTTCTCAGACAAATTATTTTTAGTACAATTTCTTGGCATTAATTTTTTAATGGCCGCTCTCTATCCTCTTTCTCTTTATAGTCCTTATGCATTTGGTATGGGTTGTGGTTGGGTTGCTTGTGTGTTCTTTGCCATTTATCCAATTCCACAAGTAATAAAATTATATCGAACTAAAAGCGTTAAAGGTTTTAGTTTTGGGTTTGTTACGGTGCAGGCCTGTGCGTTTCTTTGTGAAGGAATTGCTGCGGTGCTTAAACATCTTCCTTTGCCAACGATCTTTATGATTGCTAAAGGATTTATCTTTTATGCTATCTTCTGTTACCAGTTCTGGTTGTATCGAAATAAAAAGTCTTAAAGACTATCCTGATGATTTCCTTAGCTTTTTAAACAAGATAGATTTAGATTCCTGTTGGTTTGTCTGTTTTTATTGTAGGAGGTTCTATGAAAAGAAATTTATTTTTATCGTTAGTGGTAACTGTTTTTACCCTGGTGTCTACTTGTTTCGGGTTATCTCAAGAAGCAAAAGACAAAGGTTTTGTGTATTTGCATGACATTGATCCAACTATCCAGACTTCACTACGTTATTTTTCGAACGAGAATTTTGTTGGAGAACGGGTTGAAGGATACAAAAAAAATGTTGTCATCATGACTAAGCAGGCTGCTGAAGCGCTTAAAAAAGTACAGGCGGCTGTTGGTAAAGATGGTTATTCATTGGTGGTCTATGATGCTTATCGACCACAACGGGGCGTTAATCATTTCATGAAGTGGAGTAAAAATAGTTCTCAAGCAAAGAAGGTTGGTTACTATCCACGCGTGGATAAAACACGTGTCTTTGAGTTAGGTTATGTTGCAGAAAAATCAGGTCACAGTCGTGGTAGCACGGTTGATTTAACGTTGATTAAAAAAGGCCATAAGCTTTACCCAGTGAAAGAAATTAAACGTAAACTTCTTGATGGTTTTGAAATTACGGTGCTTGATGATGGGACCGTTGACATGGGTTCACATTTTGATCTGTTCGATCTTGCATCGCATCATGAAAATAAGCTTATTGACCTGAAATTTAAGAAGCTACGTGCTTATCTTAGAGCCAAGATGGAAGAGCATGGGTTTAAGATAATCAATGAAGAATGGTGGCATTTTACGTTAAAGAATGAACCATATCCATTAACACGAGACACCAGTTATTTTGACTTTGTGGTTGAGTAGCCTTTTTATCTTGAGCGTTTGTGTTTAGAAACATTTTCTTCAATTTTCTCTTTTCGATTTATCTTAGCTACGGTGTCTAATGCCATCTGTGGAAAATCACTTATGACGCCATCAACCTTGAGTTCTTTAAAGTGCTTCACGTCTTCAGCTTCATTAACGGTGAAAACATAAACTTTCAAACCTAATTTGTGAGCGTTACGAATAATTTTTTTGTTTGTAAAAACGGTGTTCAAAATGATTGCTTGGGCATGAGCTTTAGTGCCAAATTCCGCTAGATCAATGGGAATGCCGGTCATGGTTGCACCAATGTTTACGTTGGGGCAGTGACTACGGAACGCTTGTAGTTCCCAATGGTTAAATGAAATGAGTGCTTGACGGTTAATAACGTCAAATACTTCATTGAGTGTTGGTATGAGCTCCTCTTGCCCAGCATCAAGGGCTTTAATTGGCGTTGCGGTGTGCGAAGACAAGAAATTTATCAGGGAGGTCTGTTTTAACGATGCGTGGTGATTTCATGGCTGATCCATTTCCAAAAAACGTAAACAAGATGAGTAGGCTGTAGCTGTAGATGTGTAACGATTTTTTCATAAAATGGCTCCAGAACAAAAGAAGTTTTTAATATCATTGATTTATCGTGCCAAAAAAAACTATTTTTTTTATAGTTTTAAGTTTTCAGCATTATGCATATTTGGTTGTAGTTGCGTTACCTGTACTCCCCATCCATTTTGAATTGCTGCAAATTCCTGCGTAGCCCAGATATCAAGATCATTAATTGGATCAACTGACATGGATGTTAAATCTCCCCAACGTTGACCCATATTTCCATTTGATGGATTAACAAACGGTCCAAAGTTGTAAGAATTACAACTGCAGGTTAGTGGGATTGGAGTGCTTAAGGTTCCGCGTGAGTCTGAATGATTACGCATAGCGGTAACTGCGTTTGGATAGGTATTGTCACCTGAAATAGTGCATCCAATAGCAAGATCGCCATTCTGATTAGTCATGATTGATGGAATAAAATAAAAATCTGGAAATGATGTTGATGTTGAGTCATAAAAGGTTCCATATTGAATTAAAGCGGGAACGGTTGTTTCAGTTTCTATACCGTTACCATTACCGGTTACATCTCCCGTTAAATCAAACTGGTACCAGCGGACGCCGACGCGATCGCCGTTTGGAGTGCCAATGCCTGATTGATTAATTTGAATGTTATGGCAAACATAGAGCTGATGGTTGCGTACGTGTGGCGCGGTGAAGTTGCAACTTCCTGTTTGTAAGAAAGCACTATGGCCAAACAGGTTGCCTTTGTAGGGAGCATTTGCACTGTCTGAATATGATGGAACTGGAATGGTAATCATGTTTCCTAGAGATGGGGAGGCGGTTTCTGGATTGAGAATTCGATAAAGAAAAATATGTGTATACGTATTATTTGAAGGATATGCGTTATTGGTAGCGTTAACGATATAACCATAATTTGGGTTTGTGTCAAAGTTATCTGCAGGAGGTGTAATACCGGAGGCAAGGGCTGGTATGGTTCCTGGTAAGATGCTATGAAATACGCTTGCAACAATCGAGTTAGTAGTTAACGAAGTTTTTTTGATAGCGAGGGTAGATGTTCCATAAAAATTACCTTTTTTATCAAAAGTGTCGGTTGAAATATAGACGTTATGCGCATCAATAGCTAACTGTTGATAATCAAGGATTCCGGTGCCAGGGTTATTGATTTGTGGAATAATAGTCGCATTAGAAAACGTAAAAAACTTCCAGGAAGAGCAGTTCGTAATTACAGGACCATCGCTCATTGCTAATATGATGTTAGAGGGGTTTCCTGTTTTTTGATTTGTTTCTTCGCATGACATAAACCATCGATGAGAAAATCGGTCAAAATTAATACGGACATCGTTTGCTGGAACACCAAAAAAACTTGCTGCATTAAGGTTTAAAATTTCGTCGGGGAGTCCGGTTGACTTGTTAAAACTTCGAATGATGTTGTAGCTCATTAGAATGTATTGTTCGGAGCCAACCGAGCCATTTAAATTTGGTGGGATGATTAGAGGGTCTATAGCATTTGAAACCGTAGCTGCTGTAAAGTTGAGTCCAATACTAAGAGGGAGAGGTTTTCTAAAGAGAGCTATCTCATCAAGCATGAATTGGTCGTTAATGTTGTTTTCTGGCAGCGATACTGTATTAGGCATCCAATAATTTCCCCAATTGCGGCGAAATTTATTTGGGATGATGTGTTGTTGTAATGATCGTGTGGTTTTACTATAGTTTCGATGAGTAAACGCTCGTGTCATAAGGTCTTGAGTTGTTACTGATTTTTGATGGATAACGTTAATTGCCTGTGTAAAACTGAAACAAAAAATCATAAGAAAAAACGTTATATGTTGTATCGTGTTTTTTTGAATAAGATTCATAAAAATCCTGTTTATATATTTTTTATGGACATAATGCTGATATGGTATTGTTTTGAGGGAATGTGTTATTTTCAACAGTGTTGCTTGAATGGTGAGTTAATGCGCCAGCAAGACCAATTTGCATCCCGTATCCAGAAGCATTATAATAAGCATTATTGTGGTAACTTTCATAGTTACTATTGATGTTATTATCATTGATAATATTGTTGATTGCTTTCCCATAAATCAATACGCCGCCAACCTGATTTTCTAAAATGCGATTCTTTGTTATGATATTGCTATTATCATTAATTACCAATCCAAGGTCATTTCCGATGACAATGTTGTGTTCTAGTAGATTATTATTGGTACCGATGGCGCTTGCATAGCCAAGTTTAATACCGGTTTTTGAAGAGAAAATAATATTTTTATGTAGATGATTATGTTGCGTAGTTTTTTCTTGTCCTTTGCCTGCAAGTGAAATGCCAATATTATTCTTAGATATTCCTGCTTCACGTATTCCTGCTACAATATTCTCGCGGATTATGCTGTGTTGTGAGTCTATGATGGAGATTCCCATAATTTCATGACCTATTACAATATTGTTTTCTATGGTTGTTTTACTTGATCCAATGCACTCTATGCCAACTAATGAATTTCCTAAAATATTGTCATTTATGGCGTTAATGCCAATGTAATTATTAGTAATAGTTGTATTATGTGAGTCCTTTACGGTAATGCAGCCTGATTCATTAAAATAAAAAAAACTACCAGCAATAAGATTACGGTCTTTCTTATGAGCTTTTCCGATGGTGATATTTTCAGAAGATGCTATAAAAATACCGGCCTGATTTGCACGTTCAGTAACGCCGTCTGTATTGGTTCCAATATAGTTTCCTAGAATTTCAATATCATTAGTGTTAATGATAAAAATCCCAGTATTAATCCAACGATTAATAACAAGTCCTTTAACTATTGAATGAGCTGCAGACTTGCCTTTAAAGGTTAATCCGTTCCCTGTTCCATGATAAGCATTGCCTGTTCTGTAGTTATTGCCGTTAAGTTCTATCATTAAATGAGTATTGGTGTCATTGTCATCTGTGTTCTCTGATGCTCCTGATTGTGTATAGCCATCGATTGTTACGTGACTTACAATGTCATCAAGGTCACGAGTTGGCGTGATAGTAAAAGGGCCATCTCCAGGGATATTGAACGCAATCGTATTGTGTCCTCCATGGTTATTACATTGATGAATTGCCCATCGTAATTCGCCTGAAATGGTCGGTGATGAATCTGTTGTTTTTGTTACGGTGAAGATTTCCGCAGAAAGATGGAAAGTAAAGGTGAGAATAATGGTTGAAAGTGTGATATATATTGTGTTTTGGTAATTGTTCTTCATAAGTTTTCCCTCAGATTTTTTATGCCTTTATGTATAATAAATTTAGCAAACATAAAATGATTGAAGCTGTGTTACTTGAATTCCCCACCCATTTTGTAATGCTGCAAATTGTTGTGTTGACCAGATATCAAGGTCGTTAACGGGATCAATTGACATTGAGGATAGGTCTCCCCAACGTTGACCAATATTTCCGTTTGATGGGTTAACGAACGGCCCAAAGTTATAAGGATTACAATAGCAAGTTAATGAAAGAGCTTCGCTTAAGGTGCCTTTTGTACTATAAAAATTTCGCATAGCAACAACGGCATTAGGATAAATCGCTTTTCCTGATGTAGTACATCCAATAATGAGCGTCTTGGCTTCATTTGTCATGATAGATGGGATGAAAAAAAAATGAGGGTTTACGGTAGATGTTGAATCATATAGTGTGCCATATTGAATAAGGGCGGGTACCGTTGCTTCTGATTCGACTCCGTGACCGTGCCCTGTAACATCCCCTGTTAAATCAAATTGGTACCAACGTATGCCAACGCGATTTCCATTTGGGGTGCCAACGCCTGATTGATTAACCTGAATGTTATGACAAACATAGAGCTGATGATTTCGTACGTGAGGTGCTGCAAAGAAACAACCACCTGTTTGCAAGAGGGCATTAGACCCAAACAGATTTCCAGCATGGGGAGCGTTGGCACTGTCTGAGTATGAAGGGACGGGAATTGTGACCATAGAACCTAATGCTGGAGTTGAACTCCATGGATTGAGAATGCGATAAAGGTAAATTTTATTGTAAGTATTTCCTGAAGGGTAAGTATTATTTGTAGCATTAACGATGTAGCCATAGTTTGGGTTGGGGTCAAAATTATCAGCTGGTGGGGTGATTCCAGATACGCGATTTGGTTTAGATCCTGGTAAAATTCCAGGAAAAACGGTAGAAACAACAGAGCCTGATATCAAGGAACTTTTTTTAATAACGAGAGTAGATGTTCCTTTAAAAATACCTTTTTTATTAAAAGTGTCGGCGGAAATATAGACATTATGTGCGTCAATAGCTAATTGTTGGTAATCAAGAATGCCTGTTCCTGGTCGGTCGAGTTGAGGGATCATGGTTTCATTAGAAAAAGTAAAAAATGTCCAAGTAGAGCAATTGGAAATAACTGGCCCTGAGCTCATCGCTAACTTAATGTTGGAAGTTCTTCCTGTTGTTTGATTTGTTTCTTCGCAGGACATAAACCAGCGGTGAGAAAAGCGATCATAACTAATGCGTACATCATTCGCTAAACAGCCAAAAAAACTTGCGGCATCTAAGTTTAGTACATTATCAGCTTCACCGGTTGATTTGTTAAAGCTGCGAATAACATTATAAGTCATCAAGATATATTGTTCAGTTCCGACTGCGCCATTGGGGTTTGGTGGTGTGATTAATGGGTCAATAGCATCTGCAATGGTTGCTGCAGTGAAGTTGTGGCCAAATGAGAGAGGGAGCGGCCTGCGCAAAGAGTCTGAATTTTCAGGTGCTTGTTGATTTTTGATTATTGTTTTACTTGTAATGGGATCATTTTCTTCTTGAGTGATATTTTGCCAATTATTACCCCAATTTCGACGATACGTTTTTTGTGGTGCATGTGTGGGTGTTGTTCGACTACTATTGCTTTGTAGCCGATGGACGAGAGATCTTGTTATTAATTCTTGTGTTTCGATGGTGTTGTGATGAATTATTTCGGTTGCATGAACAGGCTTAATACACAATGTAATTAAAATTAGGATGTATTTTTTATAATTCATAGAGATCCTTTATAGTTAGTGTTTTTATAGAACATAAAGTTGTTATGGTATTGTTGGGATACAAGGAATTGTTATCAAGAGAGTTGTTGCTGCCACTACTTAATGAGCCAGGAAGTCCAACTTGAATACCATAACCTTGGACACAACCATTATTATTAAGAACGTTTAAATTGACTGTTGTGTCACTGGTCGGTCCGTAAAGTAATATGCCTCCGACTTGATTGTTTTCGATCTGATTAGAAGTGATTTGATTATTATTATCGTTAAGTACGACAGCTAAGTTATTGCCGTTGATACGTCCGACATTTATTAAATTTTGACTAGCACCGATAGCACTTGCATAGCCAAGTTTAATGCCAACATTCTGGTTGGTAATAACATTGTTGGTGATGTTGTTGTTGATGGAGGAATTTATGATGCCTCCACCGCATAAAGAAATGCCAATATTCTCACAGTTAGAGAGTGGGTAGTAGTCGGCGCGGGTATTGAAATAATTGGTTTGAAGTATATTGTTGCTTGATGCAATAAGTGATAAGCCTATGATGCTATGTCCTGATATGATATTATATCTGATGCTAGCATTAGTAGATCTGATACACTCTATCCCGACCTGTGAATTTCCTAACGTTTCGGTTCCAGCTTTATTAAGGCCAATGTAATTACGTAAGATGCTTATAGTGTCTGAATCTTTCATGGTGATGCATGCTGATTCATTAAAATAAAAAAAACTTCCGCTGATGATATTGGTGTTGGAACCGAAATCACCATCTCCTATAGTAATATTTTTACAAGAATCAATAAAAATACCACTTTGATTTGCTCGTTCAGTACTACCGTCTATGGTTGTGCCAATGTAGTTGCCAAAAATTGAAATATCATGTGTATTGGTAAGAAGTATGCCGGTGTTAATCCAATTGTTAATTACCAATCCTTTAATGATTGAATGAGCTGTATGTTTCCCTTTAATCGTCAATCCATTGCCGGTGCCGTTATAAGCATTTCCTGTGGCGTAATTATTGCCACTGAGCTCAATCATCAAATTTGCATTATTGTTATCTATGCCAGAATTAACTGAGGATCCTGGTTGCGAGTATCCGTCAATGATAACCGGTTGAGTAATGGGATTAAGATCTCGGTGAGGTGTAATCGTGAAGGGACCATCTCCTGGAATATTAAAATTAATGGTATCGAGTTGTGTGGATTGATTACTTTGTTGAATTGCCCATCGTAATTCACCGTGGATGGCAGGTGAAGAATCGGTTGTTTTTGTCACGGTGAATGTGTCGGCAAAGAGATTATTTAGCACGGTACTAATGAGTAATATTGTTATAAGTTTTCTTATTGTTTTTTTATGGAAATAGTATTGCATTAAGACTCCTTGTATAAAAAACGATTAGCATACATAGAATACATCAGAGGGGTTTTCTGCTATTTCAATGCCATAGCATCCATTAGGTCTAAGTTGTGTTACCTGTATGCCCCACCCATTTTTAACGGCGGTAAATTCTTGTGTTGACCAGATATCAAGGTCGTTAACGGGATCAATTGACATTGATGATAAATCTCCCCAGCGTTGACCAATGTTTCCGTTCTCTGGATTTGCAAATGGACCAAAATTGTAAGGATAAGTGCTAGATGATAAGGAATATGTATGACTCAAAGAGCCTTTTGTGTCGAAAAATTGTCGCATAGCAACAACAGCATTAGGGAATTTTTCTTTTCCTGAAATGGTACAGCCAATGGTAAGGTTTCCTGTTGCATTAGTCATGATTGATGGAATAAAATAAAAATCAGGGGCTTCCAATGATTCTGAGTCATAGAGGGTACCATGTTGAATTAATGCTGGAATGGTTGCTTTTGACTCTATACCTTTACCATTGCCGGTAACGTCACCTGTTAAATCAAACTGATACCAACGAATACCAACACGGTCGCCGTTTGGTGTGCCAACGCCTGCTTTGTTTACTTGAATATTATGGCAAACGTAGAGCTGATGATTGCGTATATGTGGAGCCGCAAGGAAACACCCGCTTGTTTGTAAGAATGCATGTGAGCCAAAAAGATTCCCAGCATAAGGAGCATTGGCGCTGTCTGAATATGGTGGAACTTTAATGGTGATCATAGAACCTAATGCTGGAGTTGAGCTTTGTGGATTAAGAATGCGATAAAGATAAATTTTGTTATAGGTGTTCCCTGAAGGGTAAGCATTATTGGTAGCATTAACGATATAGCCATAGTTTGGGTTAGTGTCAAAATTATCAACGGGAGGGGTGATTCCAGATACGCGGCTTGGTTTAGATCCTGGTAAAATTCCATGGAAAACGGTAGAAACAATGGAATTTGACATTAAGGAACTTTTTTTAATAACGAGTGTTGATGTTCCGTGAAAAATACCTTTTCTATTAAAAGTGTCGGCGGAAATATAGATGTTATGTGTATCAATAGCTAACTGTTGATAATCAAGAATGCCGGTTCCTGGGTGGTCGAGTTGAGGGATCATGGTTGCATTAGAAAAAGTAAAGAATGTCCAGGTAGAGCAATTGGAAATGACAGGACCTGAACTCATTGCTAACTTAATGTTGGAAGTTCGTCCTGTTGTTTGATTTGTTTCTTCGCAGGACATAAACCAGCGGTGAGAAAAACGATCATAACTAATGCGTACATCATTGGCGAAACAGCCAAAAAAACTTGCAGCATCTAAGTTTAATACGTCATCAGCTTCACCGGTTGATTTGTTAAAGCTGCGAATAACATTATAAGTCATCAGGATATATTGTTCAGTTCCGACAGCGCCATTTGGATTTGGTGGCGTGATTAATGGGTCAACAGCATCTGCAATGGTTGCCGCAGTGAAGCTGTGGCCGATGGATAAGTGAAATTTTGTTCGAAATGAAGCAACTTCTTCATGCATAAATTGATCGTCAATAGATTCTTCGTATGGTTGATGAGCATCATTTCCCCAATTACGATGATAGGTTTTTTGTATTATATTTGCTAATCGTCTCCCTCTATGGTTTAACCGATGGGTAAGAGATCGAGTCATTAATTCTTGAGTTGTTATTTCTTTTTGATGCGCAATATCAGTAGCAAGAGCAAGGTTGAAACAAACGGTAACTAAGAGAAAAAATGTATTTTTAAGCGTATAATTTTGTAGGTGATTCATAACATATCCTGATTATTTATATTATTTTATGGACACAATGTTGATGTGGTATTACTTCCTCCGAATGAATTACTTTCGATAGTATTATGAGAGTTTTTATTTGGGTTGCCAGCAAGTCCATTTTGAATACCATAACCGTTCTCAAGGGCCCCGGTATTTGTACTATTTAAACCGATATAATTCCCGTGAATTGTATTACCTATTGTGGAACCGTAGATTAACATTCCGCTAACGGTATTGCCTGAAATAACATTGCGACTTGGTGTTGTGGTGCCGCCAATGGTATTAGTATTGTCATCGATTACTATGCCGATATTATTCGCAAGTGCGACTGCTCCTGTAGCATCGGTGCCGATTAAGTTGCCAGCGATGGTATTGTTATTGGTCCCAAGGCCATAAGCATAGCCAAGTTTAAGTCCGACATTATTTGCAGAGATTACATTGTTACTTATTATATTGCCTTGAGTGCTATTTATTATTCCGCTACCACTGAGTGAAATGCCAATGTTTGCATTTCCAAGGCCAATGGAGCCAGATACATCAGTTCCAATATAGTTATTTTTAATGTTGCTGTTGGTTACGGCTATTAATGAAATACCCATGATTGCATGGCCGGCTATGATATTACGGGCTGTTGTTGTATGTCCTCCGATGGTGGCATTATTGCAGGAGATACACTCTATTCCGACTAATGAATTTCCTAGTACTGAGGTTCCTGTTTTATCGGTTCCAATGTAATTATTAACAATGTTTGTATGGTGTGATTGTACGGCTTCAATGCATGCAGATTCATTAAAATAAAAAAAACTTCCTGCAAAAATATTGCGATCAGCAACATTAGTTGTGCCTATGGTTGTATTTTTTGAGGAGTAGATAAAAATGCCTGCTTGGTTTGCAATTTGATCGGTGCCTTGAGGGTTTGTTCCGATATAGTTACCAAGAATTGAAATGTTATTAACGTTGGAGATGACGATTCCTGTGTTAATCCATCCATTAATAACTAATCCTTTAACGATTGATCCTGTGGCGTTTGATCTAAAGATTAATCCATTTCCGGTTCCGGCAGTAGCATTTCCTTCGGTGTAATTGTTGCCACTTAACACAATTAACAGATTTGCATCGTTACCTGTTGCTAATGTATTTACTGAGGCTCCTGGTTGACTGTAGCCATCAATGGTGACTGGGTGAGTAATGTCATTAAGATCACGGGTGGGGGTAATAGTAAATGGGCCGGTTCCAGAGATATTAAAGTTGATTGTATTGAATCCCGCCGTTTTATTGCTTTGTTGAATTGCCCATCGAAATTCTCCAGATCTAGTTGGATTTGAATCGGTTGTCTTAGTGACGGTGAAGGTTGCGGCTATGAGGTTATTTGAAATGGTCGAAATGATGCATAATAATGCCAAAATAGCAGCTTTTGCTTTATTAAAATAATAGCACTGCATTAGTACTCCTTTTATAAAAATAAGATTTGTGTATCAAATCATCTTTCCTATGAGTTACTAAAATTTCAACATAACGAATATTTTGGATTTTTTTTGAAGATAGTATCGAGCTATTTAGAGAGGGTTTTCTTGAAAGTTATTTTAAAAACAACTACGATGGTTTGGTTCATGTATTTACGTTACCAAAGGAGCTATCGATGACAAATGAAGCGTTAATCTTACAGGCAAAAGAAGCGATGAAAAAATCGTATGCGCCTTACTCAAAATTTAATGTAGGAGCCGCGTTACTTGCAAAGTCCGGGGTAGTTTATGGTGGCTGCAATATTGAAAACGTTTCCTATGGCGCATGTATCTGTGGTGAGCGTGTTGCCTTTGTCAAAGCGGTTTCTAGTGGTGAACGGTCATTTGAAGCAATTGCTATTGTTGGTTCTCACGGTGATTTTACCTACCCATGTGGTATCTGTCGTCAGTACATGGCGGAGTTTGGATTAGATCTTAAGGTTATTGTTGATAACGGAAAAGATATTCGTGTGCTTACTCTGAAAGATCTTTTACCTGAGGCGTTTACCGCTTTTTAATTATTATTTTAGGCCTAAGCTTTGTTTTACTAACGTAGAAAAATTTGTATCTTCATTGAGCAATTCTTGTTCAGACATGTTTTTGCGTCCGGGCATTCTACTGATGTAATAATTATAGAGAGCTACAACCAAAAATTTTTTTGGGTCTTTATAGTTAATTTTCTCAGGAGAAAAAATGCGATTCATGCTTACAATTTCCCCTAGAACGTCTCTGGTGCCATCATAGTCAGCAGAGTAATGATAATAATGATAATTAACTCTTGAGAATGATTGAAGGGTTGATTTTATAAGATATTTCCCCAATGAATGATAGAGTAACATTTGAGATTTTGTTGGTGTTATGAGTGGTTGAACCATTTCTGTGTTCTGTCTATTGGTAACTTTTAATATGTTGATCATATTTTCCAACAGTTTGGTTATTAGGATCCCTTTTTTGCGAGATGCCATAATCCAGTTTTGTGGAGCTCCATAGCTGTTATAACTCAGTTTGGCATGGTTATACTGACCAAATCCAACATAATCATAATCACGTAATCTATTGGTAATTTCTTGTAAATTTTTCATAACAATCATATCGGAGTCGATATAGATGCCACCATATTTATGAAGTAAGAGTACTCGGTAAAGATCAACTTTTTGTGCAATACTTAATCGGTCAAGGTTTAACTCTATTTCTATTGATTTAAGTTCAGGAAGGTAGTGATGAATATTCTTTTCATTAAGTTCAACGATATTAAATGAGGTATTGCAATGTTTTAGTAATGTTTTACGGCATAATGAAATGTATGCAGGCATTGTGGTAGTACCATTTAACATTTCCCAATAGACCCATAAGTAAGGGCAGGTTTCGGGATGCTGAGATCTTTTAATGTCGGGTTTTTCTATAGAGGCTTCTAGGCTGTACGATATTAAAATAAAGAGTATCATTTGTGTGATTGGGATGTGCATAGTATTCCTTTTCTGATCTTTTTTATTTATATTTCGCCAACTCCAGGCTTTTTTTTATAAATAAAGAAAAATTAGTTTTTTCCTTAAGTTGCTGTTCTTCAGACATTGTTAAATATTCTTTTATGGTTAAATTTATCGTTTCATTTGATGTAAAGATAAATAAAAGTTTGTTTATATCTTTAAATTTAATTTTATGGTTAGAAAATATTCTTGCTGTCGTTACAAAATTCCCAAATATATCTCTGGTGCCATCAACATCATTAGCATAGTGATAGTATCGATAACCTCTTTGTATGAGAGGAATTAATGTTTTTTGTATGAGATCTTTTCCTAAAGCATGCCAATCAAAGCCTCTTTGAGGTTTTAATATGGTTGAATTATAGAGCATAAAAAGGTTTAACTGTTGATTATTGAGTTGTTCTATCTGCAGTAGTATCTGTATTATGTTCTTTAGAAGGTTAGTAATGAGGATCCCTTTTTTTCGTGAAGCCATAACCCAATTTTGAGGAGCTCCATAGCTGTTATAACTTCCTTGATCTATGTTGAATTCACCAAAGCCAATATAATCATAGTGACGTAATTTTTCTGTTATTTCTTTTAAATCTCGCATAACAATAATGTCTGCATCGATATAAAGTCCACCGTATTTATAGAGTAATAATATGCGATAAAAATCAACTTTTTGAGCAATTTTTAGTCGATTAAGATTTAATGATGCTTCTATCTGTTTAAGTTCTGGTAGGTAGGTATAAATGGTTTTTTCGTCAAGTTGAATAATATTAAATGATGTGTTGCAATGTTTTAATAGTGTTTTTCGGCATAAAGAAATATGTGCGGGCATCTTAGTAGTATTTAAATTTTCCCAATAAACCCATAGATATGGTTTAGTTTCGAGAATTGTTTTTCCGTAGATGAGCTCTGAGTTATGAGTTACAAGAGAAATGAGAGTTATTAGAATAATTGAAAAGTGCATTCAGTTCTCTTTTTAAAGCTTGTTAAACATATTCTATTTTATTTCCATATTCCATAGAATTATTTATTTTTTGTTTTACCTAAACTTTGTTTTATTAATAAAGCAAAATTTGTATTTGCATTAAGTAACTGTTCTTCTGTCATTTCCAGTACATATTGAAGTTTATTTTGTTTAGTATTAATGGTTAAATTTGATATAAAAACGAATAAAAGTTTATTTTTATCCTTAAATTTAATTTCTTTGTTTGAAAAAATTATTTTTGTATCGATTAATTTCCCAAAGATATCTCTGGTTCCATCAATATCATTTCCATAGTGATAATAGTGGTAACCTTTTTCTAAGATGGTTTTAAGGGTAGAGCGAATGAGGTATTTTCCTAATGAATGCCATGGAAGTTCAAGGTGATTTTCTAAAGGTGATAGTAGTCTTATAAAATATTCTAATTGTTGTGGACTACGACCTTTAGTTGCTAGCAATATCTCGGTTGCTCTTTTTAAGAGATGAGTAACCAAAATTCCTTTTTTACGTGAGGCCATGGCCCAATTTTGAGGAGCCCCATAGGTAAATCCTTGGGTTGCCAAGTTGTGTTTTGGATAAAAATATTCACCAAAACCAATATAATCATACATGCGTAATTTTTCGGTGATTTTTTTTAAGTCATTTATGATAATCATGTCTGAGTCGATATAAAGGCCGCCGTATTTGTAAAGTAATAATATGCGATAATAATCAACTTTCTGAGCAATTTTTAATTGATTGAGATTTAATGGTATTTCTATCTGTTTAAGCTCTGGCAGATAGATGTAGATGTTTTTTTCATCAAGTTCAACAATATTGAAAGAGTTGCTGCAGTTCTTTAAAAGAGTTTTCCGGCACAGCGAGATATATGCTGGCATAGTGTCTCTATTTTTATTTTCCCAATATACCCACAGATATGGTTTTTGAGTGCTGATACTACGAGCTTTTGATAAGGCATGTAGAGAGCTATGCCCATAAAGGCAGATTATAAAAAGGGTTAACGCATGTATGAGTATTTTTATATTCATCTTATTTCCCGTCTTAGTGTTTATTTAGCGTGAAGCGTGACATATTTTTTTTATTGATAGCAACGGTTTAACGAAGAACCTTTATTTCCCTATTTTGCCTACAATGGGATTTTTAATAGCCTTTATTTCTGGTCGATAATAAATAAATTTTAAGTTTTTATTCAAATCTACAATCTATTTAATGTAGAAATAGATAGTATTTTTTAACTCGTTGTATGTGTAACGGGGGAATTTTAGGAGATAATTTTGTGAGGGAATCCATGAATATACGTTTGTTGATATTGTCGTTTTTTATCTTTTTTTTGCCAGTTAGTTCAACGTTGTTATCGTTATCGCTTACCCTTTCTCAGCGACAGCTCTGTGATATTGAGCTTATTTTAAACGGTGGATTTTCTCCTCTCGATGGGTTTATGAATAGGGCTGATTATGATTCTGTTGTAAATGATATGCATCTTGCACAAGGTGCGTTATGGCCGATCCCGATAGTTCTTGATGTAACCGAATCTGTGGTTAAAAAATTAGCTATTGATAATAAGCTTGAGCTTAGATCAGCTGATGGAACAATAATTGCGACGATGAATGCAGAGGATATCTGGCAACCTGATAAAAAAGTTGAAGCTCAGAGCGTTTATGGAACGCTTGATATGAAGCATCCAGGAGTTGCTTATTTATTTAATCAGACTAATCCATATTATGTTGGTGGAAAGCTTACGTTGGTGAATATGCCGGAACATTATGATTTTAAGCATCTTCGTCATACGCCAGCAGAGCTTAAAGCACTTTTTAAAGAAAAAAATATTTCAAAAATTGTTGCCTTCCAAACACGCAATCCTATGCATTATGCACATCAAAAATTAACTGAAAATGCGGCAAAACAGCTTGGGGCGCATCTTCTTCTACAACCGGTTGTAGGCCTTACAAAACCAGGAGATGTTGATTATTTTACACGTGTTCGTTGTTATGAAAAATTACTTCCTTCCTATGAAGAAGGATCGGTAACGTTAAGCTTGTTACCACTTTCAATGCGTATGGCTGGGCCACGTGAGGCTTTGTGGCATGCTATTATTCGTAAAAATTATGGATGTACGACGTTCATTGTTGGGCGTGATCATGCTGGACCAGGAAATGATAGTAATGGTAAGCCATTTTATGATCCTTATGCAGCGCAAGAATTGGTATTAAACTATGCTCAGGCATCTCATGATCTTATTTTAAAATATGCGCCTGAACTGGGGATTGATATTATTAAATCGCAAGAAGTGGTTTATGTTCCGTCAACGCAAAGCTACAAACAAGTTGATAAAGTACCTCAAGGGATAGAAACATGGAGTATTTCAGGTACGCAACTGCGTGCTATGTTGAGAGATGGCCTTCCTATTCCAACATGGTTTTCTCCACAGGGAGTTATTGATGAACTGCAAAAAACGTTTCCTCCAAAAAACAAACAGGGTTTTGTGGTATTCTTTACCGGGCTTCCATCATCAGGAAAATCAACCCTTGCAGAAGCATTGGCAATTAAGTTTCATGAATTACAGCATAGACAGATTACTATTCTTGATGGAGATGAAGTTCGAATATTTCTTTCTAGTGAGCTCAATTTTTCAAAAGAGCATCGTTCTTTAAATATCCGACGCATAGGCTGGGTTGCAAATCTTGTAAGTAAGAGTGGTGGAATTGTTGTCTGTTGTCCGATAGCGCCTTATGAAGAAGATCGCCAGCTTAATCGCAAGCTTATTGCAGATAATACGAGTTATATTGAAGTTTATGTTTCGACCAGTCTTGCTGAGTGTGAGCGACGCGATGTTAAAGGACTTTATGCTAAAGCTCGTGCGGGGTTAATCCCAAATTTTACTGGGGTTACTGATCCTTATGAGGTTCCAAAAAATCCGGACATTGTGATTGATACAGAACATATTTCTATTTCTGACGGTGTAGATGTAATTCTTAATCATCTCAATGCTAAAGGGCTTATTGCATGAAGATTAATTATGGTCGAATCCTTGTATTTTTATTGCTTGGGAGTAGCGGAACTGATCTGACCAGCGAAGATATAAAAATTGTTCCGGCTAAAGCTTCAGCTGCTGCATTAGTTCAGAGGACTGATGGTGAGACATCAAGGAAAAAACAGAGACAGAAAGTTATGTTAATTACAATTCCCAAAAGTGGAACTCATTTACTGGAGAAGTGCTTATATTTTATGGATCCTGAAAATCTTCCCTATAACTATAATGAAGACTTTCGAGGCAATGAAAGATGGCGAAAAAATAAACAAATGAGCTTGTCTGTAACGAACCATTGGAAGGGAGTGTTGCATCCTTCTGTGTTAGAGGAAAGTATTGATGGCGTTAAGAGTATGGTTACAAATCATCGTAGTCACTATAAAAGTCACATTTATTATACCGATGATTATGCTAATTTTTTAGACAATAAAAATTTTAAAAAAATATTATTATTACGTGATCCTAGAGCGGTTCTTGTTTCTTTTGCAAATATGGTTAAAGAAGGTTTTGAGCCAGGTCATAAAATAGATTTTGAGGATTTACTGCTAGATCTTATTGATGGACGCCAAAAAAATTATATTCCTTGGGCATCTTCACGGCATCCTGCTTATCCATTTATTTGGGAGGTTGGAATGACTAATTTCTACCAATTATATTTGCCGTTTATGGCAACAAAAAATTGTCTTACGATCCACTTTGAAGCTCTTGTAGGAGAAAAAGGAGGGGGGAATCAACAACTGCAAACTCATGAAATTAATCGTATTGCTAATCATCTTGGAATATCCCTTAGCGATAAGACAAAGGCAAAAATGCTCGAGCGTCTTTTTGGAAAAAGTGCAACCTTCTATCAAGGGACGATTGATGGATGGAAAAAATATTTTACGCCAAAAGTTAAACAAGCGTTTAAAGATTTTCCAGAAGCAAACAAACTGCTTATAAAACTAGGCTATGAACAGAGCTTTAATTGGTGACTACTAAGTTTAAAGGAATAGTTCCAATGAAAAAAGTATTTATTTTATTGTTCTCAATCTGCAATGTGAGTGTTTATCAACAAGATGTATGGGCAGATTCATTGAATAAGGACTATAAGTATAAATTGTCAGTTGCTTCAATTTTCAAAAATGAATCTTTTTTCATGAAAGAGTGGATAGAGTTTCATCGGCTAGCGGGAGTGGAACATTTTTGGCTTTATAATAATTCAAGTACTGATAATAGTTTGGAAATTCTTGCTCCTTATATCAAAAAGGGAATTGTTGAAGTATTCGATTGGCCAACCAAAACCAGTATGGGAAGTTGGACTGTCGATCCGGTGTTTATGGATGAATTCAAAGTTCGTTTAAATTTTGCAATTACTCAGAGAGATGCTTATTTAGATGCATTAAAAAGATCTAGCGGTAAGTCAAAATGGTTGGCGATAATAGATTTGGATGAGTTTTTGGTTCCTTTATCTGATGAAACTATAACAGCATGTTTAGAAAAAAATTATGATCTAGCTGCAGCTGTTTATGTGAATTGGCTTAATTTTGGAACGAGTAACGTTACCTTGAAAAATGAAGAATCTATCCTTTTTAATCTTACAAATTGTAGCCCTCAAAATTCTTCAATTAATAAGTTAGGAAAAAGTATTGTAAGACCAGAATATATTGTTCGAAAGACAATACTTTTTCCATTTCTTTTGATTCATTATTTTACGTTGAATGGAAAAACCCGGCATTACTACAATGGGAATGCAGGAATAATAAATGGTAATCAAGCATGGGATGGAAAATTCAATTCTCAAACACATAATGAATTTTCCAAGGGGATTTTTACAAACTTTCTTCGTCTTAATCATTATAAAATGGGTGATGACAAGTATTTTTCTGAACGAAGACTTGAAAAACAAAAAGTAAATGCCTCAAATATAAATGCGGATTTAATGATACAAAATCGATTTTTTAATAAAGAAAAAAATGATTCAATCATAAGTTATATAAAAAATAAACATCCAGAACAATATCAAAAAAATTGGAAAGATGGATTGTTTAAACGAATGTAAGTAGTAAGTTTTTTTGATTGGAATTAATTATGAAGATGAGCAATGTGTCTAATAATAAAATTAAATTTTTAAATGGATGGCCTGTGGTTACAGTAAGTTTTATAAATAAAGTTATGGTTTTGTTTGTCTCGTTATTTTGCTTTATATTGATAAATAGTGAATATTTAATGTCATTATCAAATTCAAACAAAAAGCCTTATCTATGGGTATATTGGGAAAATCTTAATGGGTCTAAGATGCCTGCTCATATTTCTTTATCTCGTAAAACATTGATAAAAAATTGTAGTAATTCTTTTAATATTGTTGAATTAGATGAAAAAAATATTGATCAATACATTCCCAATTTAAAAAACATAGAAGAGGCTCTTGGAATAAATAATTTAATTATTCAGAAAAGGGTTGATGTCTATCGCGTTCTTCTTTTGTATCTACATGGAGGCTTTTACATTGATTCTGACATGATTGTTATGAAAGATTTAAAAGAGATCACGGATAAATTAGAAAAATATGATTATGTTGGGTTTGGTCCGAGAGAGAAAATCAGAAATTGGGCAATGGCATCGCGGCCACAAGGGGCTTTCATCACAGTGGTTTTACGTGATTTAGTTAATATATTATCAAAAAAGAAGCTGTCGAGGGTAATTGCGAATTATGGAGAACTTGGTATTGATCTTCTTAATTCAGTGTTGAGTAGACTTGTTCCTCAAGGATATACCTATTATCACTACTCAAGCTTGGTTGATGGAACAACTGATGCTTATGGGAATAAGGTTACAACTGCTCAAATTTTTTCTAATAGGCCTCTTAAGTATAAGAATCCAGATCAGTTATTGTTTGTTTTTTATATTAATCATTCCTTAAGTAAAAAATTTTTAAAATTTACAGAAAAAGATTTTCTTAGTAAGAACACAAATTTTGCTTTATTTATAAAAAAAAGTTTAGGCATCAATAATTAGTGTTAATAAGTGAGTAAAGAAGGATTATAGCGATGAAGATTAATCGTGTTAGTATAATGTTTTTTTTTCTGCTGGGATTGATCAGTTTTTCTACTGTGTTTAGTTCTATTTCAACAATAAAAAAGGCCGCAGCCATCCCGAATATTGTTAAGAATCATGGAATACATAGAAGAATTAGAAATCCGGTTATGTTGATTACTATTCCAAAGAGTGGGACTCATTTGTTAGAAAAATGCTTGTATCTAATGGATAGTAAAAATTTGGGTTATGATTATAACGAAAAATTTAATTTTGAAGAGCGATGGAAGCTAAATAATATAAAGGATCAATTACCTCCAGATCATTGGAAAGGGACATGGCATCCTTCAACGGTTTCAACAAGTATATCAAAAATTAAGCGGAATTATTCCGATAAGAACGCAGCTTATAAGAGTCATATGTGGTACCGCGATGATTATGATTATTTTTTAGACGGGAAAAATTTTAGAAAAATATTATTATTACGAGATCCGCGTGCGGTTCTTGTGTCTTTTGCCAACATGGTAAAAGATGGATTTAAACCAAGTCATAAAATAGAATTTGAAGATCTACTCCTTGATCTAATTGATGGTCGGCAAAAAAATTATATTCCTTGGGCTTCGTCGAAACATCCTGCATATCCGTTTGTTTGGGAAGTAGGTATGTGTAATTTTTATAAACATTATTTGCCGTTTATTCGATCAAAAAATTGTCTTACGATCCGTTTTGAAAATCTTGTAGGTGGAAAAGGTGGAGGATCTGATGAACTTCAAGTACATGAAATTAAACAAATTGCTCAACATGTTGGAGTTGCTGTATCTGATAATAAAATAGTAGAAATTATGAGTGATTTATTTGGTGGTAGTGCAACTTTTAATCAAGGGACCATCGATGGTTGGAAGAAATATTTTACGCCAGTTGTAAAAGAAGCCTTTAAAAAAGCTCCTGGTGCTAATGCATTGCTTCTTGCATTAGGTTATGAACGAGACATCAATTGGTAGGGATATTGGTATGAAGATTAATCGTAGTAATGCAATTTTTTATTTTCTATTAGTGCTCCACTCTATTATGGGTAATTTGTTGTCTTCTTTGTCAACGGAAAAGCAACAGGCTAAATGTGCTTCATTAGTGTCTACCTTGCGTGATCATGGCGCAAAACGGTCACTTAAACATCCGGTTATGTTAATCACCATTCCCAAAAGTGGGACCCATTTAGTAGAAAAATGCCTATACTTGATGGATAATAAAACCTTATCATACAATTACAATGAAAAATTTAATTTTCCTTATCGGTGGAAAAAGAATAAAGAAAAAGATCATGTTCCGCCAAATTATTGGCGAGGAGATCTTCATCCATCAGTTATTCAGCGAGTGGTTTTAGGAATTAAAAGAAGTTACTCAGATAGAAAAACTGCTTACAAGGATCATTTGTATTATGATGAAGGTTATGACAATTTTTTAGACGGGAAAAATTTTAAAAAAATATTATTACTAAGGGATCCTCGAGCGGTTATTGTATCATTTGCGAATATGGTAAAAGACGGATTTGAATCGGATCATAAAATAGATTTTGAAGATTTACTCCTTGATCTGATTGATGGACGACAAAAAAATTATATTTCCTGGGCTTCCTCAAGACATACCGCTTATCCATTCATTTGGGAAGTTGGCATTTGTAATTTTTACAAAATGTATTTGCCTTTTATTAGGTCAAAAAATTGTCTTACGATTCGTTTTGAAAATCTTGTTGGCGTCAACGGGGGAGGGACTTATGTGCGTCAGGTGCATGAAATTAAGCAACTTGCTCATCATATTGGGATTGTCTTAGGCGATAATAAAGTAGCAGAAATTATGAGTAATTTATTCGGCAATAGTGCAACGTTCCATCAAGGGACTATTGATGGTTGGAAAAAATATTTTACTCCGGTGGTAAAAGCGGCTTTTAAAAATGTTGCTGGTGCTAATGCATTACTTATCGCACTAGGTTATGAACGAGATGTAAATTGGTAATTATCGACAAAGGGCAGCCGCTATGAAGATTAATTCTAAGAATACAATTTTGCTTTTGGGGCTTAATACTATTACGAGCATGTTGTGTTCTGTGCCAATTGAAACACATAAGATAAAGAGTGCTGAATTAGTCTCTATACCAAGAGAGAATGAAGTTCAAAAATTGCTTCAAAAACCGGTTATGTTAATTACTATTCCTAAAAGTGGGACTCATTTATTAGAGAAAAGCTTGTATCTCATGGATAGTAAAATTTTTTGCTACAACTATCATAGAAAAAAGAACTTTTTGTATTGGTGGAAAAAAAATAAAAGCAGAAGTAATTCTCCGTTAAACCATTGGAAGGGAAATCTTCACCCATTAATTGTCCCAAAAATTATTTCCTATATTAAAAGTTCTTATTCATATAAAAAAACTGCCTATAGAAGTCACTTATATTATAACAATGAGTATGACAAATTTCTAAATAGTAAGAATTTTAGAAAGATATTGTTATTGCGAGATCCTCGAGCCGTGCTTGTATCCTTTGCAAATATGGTAAAAGATGGATTTGAGTCTGATCATTATATAGATTTTGAAGATTTACTGCTTGATTTGATAGATGGTCGACAAAAGCATTATATTCCTTGGGCGGCTTCAAAACATAGTGCTTACCCGTTTATTTGGAAAGTAGGGATGTTCGACTTTTATAAAAAGTATTTACCATTTATTGATACAAAGAATTGTCTTATAGTGCGATTTGAAAATCTTGTAGGAGCCAAAGGGGGAGGTAGTGATGAGTTTCAAGCCCATGAAATTAAGTTGATTGCTCAGCATGTTGGTCTTGCTCTAGATGATACGAAAGTTGCAGAAATTATGCGTGATTTGTTTGGTGAAAGTGCTACTTTTTATCAAGGGACCGTTGACGGTTGGAAAAAATATTTTACCCCAACTATAAAAGAAGCCTTTAAAAATGTTCCTGGAGCAGATGAATTATTGATTGCGCTTGGGTATGAAAAAGATACAAATTGGTAATCTAATAGGTTTAATAAAATGAAGGGGCGTTGTGAGAAGAAAAATCTTCTATTTCTTGTGGATGATTTTTTCTATGCAGACGATTTGTTCTGTTGAAGTTGCTACACAAAAGATAACTTCTATTATGATCCCTAAGTGTGGGACTCATTTGTTATTTAAGTGCCTTCATCTTCTTGATCCGCTTTATATGCGTGCAAAGTATAAGCAATATTTTCCATTTGAAAAATGGTATGCCGCTAATAAATATCGAAACAGGCTTTCTCCTCCAAATCATTACAAAGGACAAAGACACCCTACGATTGCTGGTAATCTTCCAAAAATATTTGTAAGAATTATGGAAAAATCAGATGAGATTTACTTTAATACACATTTTCATTTTACACCGGAATTTAATAATTTTCTCGATACGAAAAATTCAAAAAAAATTCTTATGATACGTGACCCACGTGCATTTTTAGTATCTTTTGCTTTTATGATTAAAGAGGGTTTTGAAAAAGATCAACATATTGAATTAGAACCATTAATGTTAGACCTTATTGATTGTCGTCAAAAAAACTATATTTCTTGGGGGGTATCTCGACATGATTCTTATCCATGGGTTTGGGAGATTGGTGTTTGTAATTTTTTTAAAGCATTTTTATCTTTTGCAGAAACTAAAAATTGTTTAGTTGTTCATTTTGAGCATCTTGTAGGAGCAAAGGGCGGTGGGTCTGATGAATTACAGATGAAAGAAATTGAGCAAATAGCTAAACATATAGGGGTTGATCTTGATGATCTAAAAGCAAAAGAAGTAGCTCAAAATTTATTTGGAGATAGTACTACATTTCGAGAAGGAAAAATCGATGGATGGAAGAAATATTTTACGCTTGGGATCAAAGCGGCGTTTAAGTCAGTTCCTGGCGCAGATGAATTACTTGTAGCGCTTGGTTATGAAAAAGATAAAAACTGGTAACACATTTTTTTCTTATATTTTGGTGATGTTGGGAGTCAATTGCTTTTTTGATCAAAGTCTTTGTACTTTCATTCCAAATACAACAGTTAATAACAAAAAAATTGTCTGTATCATGATTCCTAAGTGTGGCACCCATTTACTGCTAAAGTGTTTATCGCTTATGGATCCTGTGCGTATGCCATTTAAATATACAGATAACTTAGCGATTGAAGAGCAGTATCAGAAGAATAAATTGCTTAACAAGTTGCCTCCACCAAATCATTATAAGGGAACTGAGCATCCTTTAGTAGAGGGTGTGCTCCCATTGAATTTTGTGCATTATATGAAAAAGTCAAAAAGCAAGAACTTCTGGAACCATTTTGCCTATACGTCTGAATATGATAATTTTCTAGATGCACAACAAGCAACTAAATTTTTGATGGTGAGAGACCCTCGTGCAATGCTTATTTCTCTTGCCCATATGCTTAAAGATGGCTTTGAGCCTGGTCAATATATTGATTTAGAACCGTTAATCCTTGATCTTATTGATGGGCGGAAACAACATTATATATCGTGGGGTGTTTCAAAACAATCGGTATATCCAACGATCTGGGAGATTGGTATGTGTAATTTTTACAAATCATACTTACCTTTTATTAAATCAAAAAACTGTTTTATGGTGCGGTTTGAACATCTTATTGGATCAAAGGGTGGTGGCTCTGATGAGCTTCAGTCATATGAAATTAAACAAATAGCACAGCATGTTGGGGTTACGATAGATAATAAAAAAGTTGCGAGCATCGTCCGAGATTTATTTGGTGGGAGTTCAACTTTTCGTGAAGGTCAAATAGATGGCTGGAAAAAACATTTTACACCAGTAATTAAAGAGGCATTTAAAAAAGTTTCAGGGGCGAATGAATTGCTTATTTTATTGGGTTATGAGCGAGACCGAAACTGGTAATTGCCGATAAGGGGTTGTTATAATGAAAATTAATTATGATCGTATTCTTTTTGTTTTATTATTAGGACTTACTATTATTATGCGCAACAGATTGTGTGCGGTGCTCATGAAAGAACAGGATCACAATGATGTTTTATTAGATAATTACGCTAAAGATGGTGAACTCCTAAAAAACACTCCAAATAAAGTTATGTTGATAACGATTCCCAAAAGTGGTACACATTTGCTGGAAAAATGCTTATATATTATCGATTCTGAGCACTTGAACTACGATTATAATGAAAAATTTAATTTTGAAGCGAGGTGGAAAAAAAATAAAGGTAAAGATCATGTTCCACCAAATCATTGGAAAGGCCCTTTTCATCCATCGGTTGTTCATCTAAGATTTTTAAGTATTCAAAAAAATTATTCAGATAGCAAGATAGCCTATAAAAATCACTTGTATTTTCATGGTGATTATAATGATTTTTTAGATAGTAAAAATTTTAAAAAAATATTGTTATTGCGAGATCCTCGGGCGATACTTGTTTCCTTTGCTAATATGGTTAAGGAAGGCTTTGAGCCAGATCATAAGATAGATTTTGAAGATTTACTGTTAGATCTTATTGATGGACGCCAAAAAAATTATATTCCTTGGGCATCTTCACGGCATCCTGCTTATCCATTGATTTGGGAAGTGGGAATTTGTAATTTTTACCGATTATATTTGCCTTTTATGGGAACAAAAAATTGTCTTACCGTACGTTTTGAAAATCTTATAGGGGTAAAAGGGAATGGAACAAATGAGCTTCAGTTAAATGAAATTAAACAGATTGCTCAGCATGTAGGGGTTGCTTTAAGTGATACAAAAGTAGCAGAAATTATGCATAGTTTGTTTGGTGAAAGTGCAACGTTTAACCAAGGGACTATTGACGGTTGGAAAAAATATTTTACTCCCGTGGTCAAAGAGGCGTTTAAAACTTTTTCTGGAGCGAATGAACTGCTTATTACATTGGGGTATGAAAAAGATGCAAATTGGTAAATGTGGTAGAGGGATGTTTATGAGAAAATTTATTAGTTATTTTTTGGTGGTGATTTTTTCTATGCAGAATATTTGTTCTGTTGAAAATTCTAAGCAAAAGAGAATTTCTATTAAGCAAAAGATAACTTCTATTATGATCCCTAAGTGTGGGACTCATTTGTTATTAAAATGTCTTCATCTTCTTGATGGTCATATGTCTAAAAAGTATAATCAATCTTTTCCATTTGAAAAATGGTATGCCGCTAACAAACCTAGAAATATGCTTCCACCTCCAAATCATTATAAAGGATTACGACATCCTACGATTGCCGGGAATCTCCCAACAAGATTTATAAAATATATGGAACAATCAACTGGGATTTATTTTGATACACATTTTCATTTTACATCGGAATTTAATAACTTTCTCGATATGCAAAATTCAAAAAAAATTCTTATGATACGTGATCCACGTGCTTTTTTAGTATCTTTTGCTTTTATGGTTAAAGAAGGGTTTGAGCAAGATCAACATATTGATTTAGAACCATTAATGTTAGATCTCATTGATGGTCGTCAACAGAATTATATCCATTGGGGAGTCTCTCGACACGCTTCCTATCCATGGGTTTGGGAAACTGGTGTCTGTAATTTTTTTAAAGCGTTTTTACCTTTTATAGAGACTAAAAATTGTTTAGTTGTGAAATTTGAACACCTTGTAGGTGCAAAAGGTGGTGGATCTGATGCATTGCAGATGAAAGAAATTAAGATGATTGCCCAACATATTGGGGTTAAAATTGATAATTTAAAGGTAAAAAAAATAGCTCAAGACTTATTTGGTGATAGTACTACATTTCGGGAAGGGAAAATCGATGGATGGAAGAACTATTTCTCGCCAACTATAAAAGAAGCATTTAAAAAGGTTCCTGGTGCTAATGCATTACTTATTGCACTTGGTTATGAACGAGATGAAAATTGGTAGTTGCCAAAGAATATTTTAGCTCGTTCGATAATTGCCGAGCTTTCCGTCGGATTAGTTTCAAGCTTGTCTTGAAAATTAAACGCAGATCCACCTAACATTCCGCCATTTTTTGGGGTCCAGCTTATCTCACGGACTTTCCCTTCGATTTTGATATGGGCGTATAGAATGTATTGAAGTTCTTCGAGTGGTTGATTTTGCATCATCACAAGATGTCCTTGTACTGGAACGATGAGTTCTTTGTCCCAAGCGCGAGCACCAAGGCCGCTACAGTTAAAAATAATATGATCAGAAAGTTCACTGAAATCGGTGACCTTTTTTTGTATCAGTAAGATATTATGTTCTTTTATTGCATCCATAAAAGTCTGCATAACAATTGTTGTCTCAATAAAAAAAGTATCAAACTTTTTGGCTTTGTAGGTTGCTGCTCCAAAATCAAGCATAACTTCTTCTGGTTCTTCCATGATGCCAGCATTAATCATTGGATATTGATAATTTGGGGTTCCTTCATGAATCATGTATACCGGTAATTGTTTTACTCCTGTAAAAAGGGGGTTATTGCTTCGGATAGCTTCTTGGTAAAATAAGTATGAATTGACGGCTATTTGATTCATAAGAGGTTGATTTTCTTTTGATGCTTTGATGGCGATTACTGATGCAGAGCCGGCCGCTTTATGTGAAGTTAATGTAGTGATTTGTTCTGCCACAATAGTTACCTGCCACCCTCGATTATGTAATAAGATGGCGGTTAGAAGACCCATGCATCCAGCCCCAATTACCGTAATTTTTTTTTGATACTGGAGTGAGGGATTCTTTGTAATGGCTTCTTCTAAAAGTTTAAAGGCGTGAAGCACGGAGCCTGGTAAGAGCGTCCATCCAAACCCACCATGGCCGTAGTTGTGTATAATTGTCTTGTCTTTCCATTGTTCATGAGCAATTCGAGGCCCGCCAACTCGTTTGGGTCTTATACAGGTGATGTGTTGATTAATGTTTTCTGAGAGGAGGGTAGGGGGGGTAAGTTTGATGGTGTGCATGAAGGCCTTCAAAATTTTTTTAAGATATTGATTCGTGTGTTTTGTTTTGTGGTAACGTAATACATTCTATAGCATTCCTAATTTTACCTAAAGGATAACAATGTTCAATTTTTCAAAACCAAAACCGGATAACTTTTTCACCAAAGCAAAAAAAGGTTTATGTAAATTAGGACGTATGCTAGGGCCGGGGTTTCTAACTGGGGCCGCAGATGATGACCCTTCAGGGATTGGCACCTATTCAATGGCCGGAGCGAAGTATGGGCTTAAAATGGCATGGCTGGTTCCTTTTCAGTTGCCGTTAATGTTTGCTATTCAAGAGATGTCTGCGCGCATAGGGCTTAAAACACGGCGTGGATTAGCGGCAAACATGAAGCAGTTTTTTCCAAAATTTATTGTATACCCGGCTATCTTTATTTTGGTCTTTGCTAATGTGGTTAACATCGGTGCCGATATTGCGATCATGGCTGCATCAACGCATATGATGTTGGGGGTAAATATCCAATTGTGGGCGGTGGTGATCACCTTGGGGATTATTCTTTTGCAGGTTTTTGTTTCATATCATTTGTATTCAAGACTTTTATTGTGGACTGCAGTGTTTCTTTTGGCCTACGTGATTACGGCATTTATGGTTACGCAAAGTTGGCTTGAAGTATTAAAATTTTCGTTTACCCCACATATGATTTTTAATGCGGATTTTATTTTGGTTGCTACCGGATTTATTGGGACGACGATCTCGCCGTATCTTTTTTTCTGGCAGGCATCGCAAGAAGTGGAAGAGCTTAATGATAAAAAAAGCCATCAAATAGCAGAGATTTCTTCGGCGTCTCTCATAAAGAAAATGCGCTTGGATACGTTCATTGGTATGTTTTTTTCTCAACTGATAGCACTATTCATTCTGGTTACCTGTTTCTATTCGCTGCATCTGCATGGCATTACGGAAATCAATACCGCAGCTGATGCCGCTATGGCTCTTAGGCCACTTGCAGGTGATTGGGCGTATTTGTTATTTACGGTGGGGATTGTGGGGTCGGGTCTTTTGGGGATTCCGGTGTTGGCAGGTTCTACGGCGTATGCGCTAGTTGAGTTAACGAATTATCGAGGCAGCTTGGCTGATACTTACAAAGAGGCGCCATTCTTTTATGGTGTTATTATCATATCAACGTTGTTGGGACTTTGTATGACGTTTGTCATGACTAATCCGGTACAGGCATTGTTGTATGCAGCGGTGGTTAATGGGATTGTTGCAGTGCCATTTATCTTTTTCATCATTGTGCTGGCGAATAAAAAAGAAGTAATGGAAGAACACAAAAATAAGTATCTGGCAAATCTTGGCGGAGGTATTACATTGGGTCTGATGCTTGCTTCTGTTGTTATTTTTGTGGTGATGTTTCCGTGGTAGGCTCAATCATGCTTTCTCTACATAGGGGACATGTTGGTTCTTGATTATTGCTTAGCTGGTTACTTCCCCAGGTTTGAATACAACCTATATGAAAAAAATGGTCACATGATAGTTTCATCCAATAATCATCTTTTGTGCTGTCGAGACAAACCGAACACTCGGTTTCAGCAGGAAGATCTGTAGATAGTATCATCATTCTCCATGGAATGAGTAGGGCTCTTGGATTTAGCTTTAATGCATCTATGATCTGAGAAAAAAATAGGGCGTCATTGTATAGTTCCCAATTTGAAGATTTCATGTTTTTTATCCAGACGAACATATCTTTCATCCAGAAAGCGGTCTGAGTTGTTATGAAAGATAATCCCGTGAGTGATGCATGATACATAAAGCTATTGATATTTGATGGGTCGACAAAAGAAGCGAATATGTCTGAGTAATAAAAAGCTAAATAAGTTATCACCATTATTTTTTCCATACCGAGCGGCAGCGATATTTTGCATGTTTGTTTTGCTTTGATAAAGAGGAACCAGGCTAAAGGAAATTTTGTGTTGGTATGCTTTGCAAATTCCAAGTACAAAAATGGATAGTCTTCAAGATTAGTAAACTTAGTTAATGTTGCAACAACCAATTCTTGTTGTATTTTACAGATTTCTGTACCAAGCCTGTTTTTTCCTATGGCTATTGCAGATTGTTTAGATTTGCTTATTGTAGTTCCTATTGATTGATGTACTTGAATAAGAATCTCAAGGGCCTGTTCTCGAGCTTTTTTGTTTGCTTTATCCAAGAGAGATAGGTCTTCTAAGGCTTTAGTTTTTATTGCGTTTAAATCACTTATAATTTTTGGTTCAGATTGATTTCTGTGCGGCTGTTTCATGGTATTGGTTTCAGTTGTTAACATAAGTCCTGCTGTGATGATAGTAAGTAAAGTAAGTTTTATGTTTTTCATGGTAGCCTCCATTTGGTTTAATGTTTTTACATGTATCCAGTTTAAATTAAATAATTC
>CAYHBO010000017.1:0-17404 GCA_964354855.1 uncultured Pseudomonadota bacterium
AGGCGGCTGAGCATGTTTTTGCGCAATCTTAAATTAAAAGTTTTTAGCTATAGTATAAGAGCTGAACGATTCAAGGAAAGAATTATTGATTACATTTCTTGCTTTTTTCAATCTCACACTCTTAAGCTTTTAATGTTCAATTAAAAAAACGTCAAAAGATTATTTATGATTATAAACAAGGAATTAGTCATGAAATATTATTACTTGTTCTTCTTTTTAACCAGCAACCTTCTTGCGAATCCGGATTTTTTAATTATTGGAGTTACTAAAGGTGGAACAACATCTCTTTACGATTACTTGGTACATCACCCAAAAATTTTTGGAGCAAAAAAAAAGGAATTACATTTTTTTGATGATGACAATGCTTTTAAAAATGGTTTAATCTATTATGAAACTTTATTTCCCATAAAAAAGAATCCTACCAATTTAACATTTGAAGCCTCTCCTGGGTATTTTTGGAAAACAGTATGTGTTGAAAGAATTTTTCAATCTTATCCTAAAATCAAACTTATTCTTATTTTGCGTAATCCTGTAAAAAGGGCAATTTCTCACTATTTTTATTTTTTTAAGCAACGTTGGGTAGAAAAATCATTTGAAGAAGCAATTAGTATTAAAGGGAAGAATGTAAAGAATCAAGGATCTAATTGGCATCAAATAATAGAGGCTGGGTACTATTTTGAGCATCTTCAAAGATGGCTTAAATTTTTTCCAAAAGAACAAATACACATTACTATTCTTGAAGACTTAATCATTAATCCAGAGCTTGAAGTGAATAAGATATTCAATTTTCTTGGCTTTGAAAATTTCAAACTTAGTTCATATATTCCACAAAATACTGGAGCCTATTCAAATAGTGGCAGTATTACTCAAGAATCAATAAAGATGCTTGAAGATCTTTATAAACCATACAATAAAAAATTAGAAGAGTTTTTAGGCCGTACATTGCCATGGAACTCTATAAAAATTCTTGTAAATGATGAACCATTTATATAGTTATGTTACACAATTTGTTGATGCTGCGTATAGATAAACCCTTTATACTGATTTACTTTAATGCCCTCACCTGGCGCATCAATGCCTTCAAGTTTAAGGTCATAATCAACCATGATGCGTATTAACTCATCGAATGTTACACGTGGCTGCCAGCCAAGACATTCGCGTGCTTTGGTGATATCTGCTTGAAGATGGTCAACATCGGTTGGGCGATAGTAGCGTGGCGAGATAGTAATGATAATATCGCCCGGCTTAACCGCCATAACATCGGCTCGTACATGGTTAACGATACCTTGTTCGTGTACGCCGGAACCAACCCAAGTAAGTTCAATCCCAACATAAGAAAACGCTTTTTCAATAAAGGAGCGTACTGTATGGCTTTGTCCCGTCCCCACAACATAGTCCATTGGCTTTGGCTGTTGTAACATGAGCCACATCATCTCAACGTATTCAGGCGCAAACCCCCAATCACGCTTTGCGTCAAGATTGCCCAGTAAAATAGATTTTTGTTTTCCAGCAAGAATATGTGCTAATCCACGCGTAATTTTTCGGGTGACAAAGGTTTCACCACGTCGCGGGCTTTCATGATTAAATAAAATCCCATTGCACGCAAATAGGCCATATGCTTCACGGTAGTTAACCACCATCCAGTAGGCATACAATTTTGCAGCCGCATACGGACTACGCGGCGAGAACATGGTCTGTTCATTTTGCGGTGGTAAGGCCGCTCCAAACATTTCTGATGATGAAGCTTGATAAAATTTGGTGGTAATGCCGCTACGACGAATTGATTCCAGCAATCGCGTGGTACCTAGCGCCGTTACATTCCCTGTGTACTCGGGCATATCAAATGAAACTTTAACGTGTGACTGTGCTCCAAGATGATAGATTTCATCAGGTTTGATATTCCAAATCACTTCACTGATGGTTCCCGGATCTGAAAGATCTCCGTAGTGTAAAAAAAGATCGGCTTGCGTATCATGTGGATCATCATAGATGTGATCGATACGTTGAGTATTAAATGATGATGCTCGACGAATGATGCCATGAACCTGATAGCCCTTTGCTAACAGAAATTCTGCCAGGTACGAACCATCTTGGCCCGTAACCCCGGTAATGAGTGCTTTCTTCATAAACAACCCTCGTAAAAGACTACGTGTTTTTTCTTGAGTCACCATAGCGCCAAATTCAGTTTGATAAAAGAAAAAAGTAACGAACCAAAGTAATAAAATCTTTATTCTTAAAACCTAAGACATATCTTTCAAAAAATTCTTGAAACTCTATACAAGATTACTGAAAATAAAGCATCTTTATAAAATATTCCATTGTCATAGCCTGAGAAAGAACACTCAATGAACATTAAATTATTTTTTATACTCTGTTTTTTAAGCTACTTGACTCAGTATCCCATTCAATCTATGCAATCTACCGTAGCAACAAGTACTTCTCCACGGGAACGCCTGGATCAAGAGTTAGTTACCCACATCGAGAGTCGTGATCCTATAAAAAACATTCCCGCTTCTGTCAATCTTTCACCTAATACAAGATCGCTACTGGAACACTGGGTAACCATTGAAAAAAACACTTTTCTTAAAGTGCGCATCAAGGAAATTATTAACTTAATTCCAAAACCGTCAACAGTCTTGGCGCGACCTCAAGAAACAGCTCAACGAAGAAGTTTTACTCAGGTAACTACAAGAGCTTTCCGTAATGCTACCCCCCCTGCCCAAATAAAAAATTGGGCAGATGAAGAAGTCGAAGAAGAACCAGTGCAACAACAACCCGATCCAAGATCTTGGGCTCAGGTACTCTTCCCAGGGAGAGAACGTGCTCACCAATCAACTCAAAACTTAAGTGGCAACGTATTTAAAGCATTTAACGACGTCATTAATCTTCTAAAAAAAGGTAATAAAAATTACGAAATAATGTTAGGAATGGTGAAATTAGAAGATTGGATAAGCAACGAAGACGATGAGAAAAACCATCTTCTTACTCAAATAATACGAATACTTCATAAATTGCCTGAACTAGCGTCAATCAAGATTAAATGTTTTGTGTTATATATCCTTGAACAACTCAAAGCACATCCAGGACTTATTCAGTCAAACAGCCCATTATGGAATAAAAATAAATGCGATGAAGATATTATTGCGGTAACTATTTTACGCGGCATTTGGAATATTTCCATGGAACTACTTGCCTTAAGAAAATTAGGTGATCCTGACAGATTTAAAGCGTATCTTGAAACCCCGCAAAAACATAGCTTACTGATACAAAAAGTATGGCAAACCAAAAGTTTTCAGGTTATCCCAACAAAGCATCGCAATCACGCCGTGATTGATCGTCAACAACTACAACGAACCTTAGCTCAACTTTATGATGAAGAAGGCGTTCTAAAAAATCTAAACAGCCATCAAGAAGTCGTAGCAGATGATTATGTTAATCCTCCACCTTACCAGCCTGAATGGTTTGCATACCAAGATGATAATGGGCATGTGGTGTATATTAAAAACGGATTTCCAATGTTATGGTTTTTTGATGGCGATAAATTAAATGATAGGTTTCAAGGCCTTCAATATTACTATTTATTTGACCCAGTAATTGGATTTTACTATATAAAACACGGGATTATGCACACACTTAAACCATATGAAGATTAAAAGCGTAGTCACAGAAAGAGCTGATGGTGAATATCACATTGATTGTTATATATTTTTTTGTAACCATCATGACTCAACACTCTGTTCAAGCAATGCAAACACAGTCACTAAGCTTTTCCATCCCTCCACAACTAGAAACCGAACTTCGAAGTGATATCCCTATCAAAGAAATTGGGTCTCCATTCAAAGATCCGTACTATTCTTTAAGTTCGAGTAACGAAGATACAACCTTAGGTCGACTTATTATTTATGCTTATCGTGAACAAGATCAAAATATAAGAAGCAGAATCATTGCTTATATCGTACATCAACTGGAATTAATCGATTTTACCAATCAAGAAGCATTTGATCAAGCGTTTGCGCCGCATGTATTAGGCGACAATCCTCTTATCATGGCATCTTGTCTTACATTCTATGGCATGGTCATAGCTATTCTTAATGTTTTCAAAAAACACATGACGGAACAACAGTTTCAAGCCTACTTAATAACCAATGTCCCCTATTTTGTGCAACCTCCACAGCCATTTTTTCCTCTAGCATTAAGCCCACATGCCATAACTACTACAGACGAATCTATAGGCTACCCATCTCCGACAACCCCAATAGATGTTAATTCTGAAATTAAAACCCCGCATAAAGAAGTACTTATTGCGATTATAGATCTTATAAAAAGAGGGGCTTATTATTACAAAAACGCATTTGACATAGTGACCGTGCAAGACTGGATAACTAAGGTCGATAACCATAACAATCACCTGCTTGCACAGCTCATACGATTTATTTACGTATTACCAGAAAAAGGATATCAATATGCATTGCTATTCGTATTAGAACTTCTTGATAAACTACAGATGTCAGGACTAAATAATCACAACCTATGGATTCTCAATAACTCAGGGGAAGACATTATTGCCATGGCAATCTTACGTGGCATGTCAAGCCTCGTTGACCGTCTTTTAACATTACGAGAAGCATATGATCCGGTAGGATTTAAAACATATCTTATAACTCCACAACGACATATTCTTATTCTTTTTAAAGTTTTTCATCATGCAGCATTACTTGAAATTTTTACAAAAAGAGATCCTGAAGAATTGCATGAAGATCGTCTACGCGTAGATCAAAAACTTAAAGACATTTACAAACAAAAAAACATTACTATTCCTAATCGACGACAAAGAAAATGTTATACTGCTTTACAAACATTTTATGATGATCAAGGTCACCCGATAGAAACAATCTATTATCCAGATTCAGATAGTCAAAGTACCGCGGTGTCTCCATCGAGCCCCTCATTTTCTCCTAAAACCTAATAATTTAAAATAAAATTGCAAATTGACTTATTCTATATAAGCTATAAGAACTATAAACAATTTACATTGTTCTTATAGTTTTTAAAAATATGGAGGCTATATCATGAAGAGCATAATTAAATCGATTTTTGCCTTAAGCTTTGTAGGTTTTTTTACTAGTGAGATTATTCACTCAATGAAACCCCAAAACCCACGATCAATAGATATATTACAGCGTAATTTACCTGATGATTTATTAGTAAGTCTTAATGGAAGTCTTGCGGTTAAAAGCATTAAGCCATTCACAGAGTATTTAGACAAAATTATTGATATCCACGGAAGCCATGTTTTGCATCTACTGGTACTTTCTGCTGGAAATAAGCCTGAAAATATTAAAGACAGAATCAGCAGATACATTATTCATGGATTTAGTTTACTAGACCTGAAGGATCATGAAATACTTAATAAAGTATTAGCTCTCAATAAGTTAGAAGATTCATTTCTTAATTTAGCGGCAAAAAAAGGCCTTCATTCGCTTGTTATTGAAGTTCTTAAGTTTCTAAAACCAATTATGACTGAAGCAGACTTTCATAATTACTTCAATCCTCTATTACAACAAGCAGAGCAATCAGATGTCCCATTTACCCAGGATCAACAAGTAGACATTCTTGTACTTTACCCAAGCCGACAACCAGTTGTTGTACCGCAAGTTGAAGTAGAAAGGTCCGCACCAATTCCCGTTAAAGAAGATCATGGCGATGGACTGCAACCTAGCATGGCACCAGAGAATGAAAGAAGAAGACATTCCATCCATTCCCGAAAAAATCAAAACGATCAAACTGGATTACTTAATATCTTAAATAAACTTGGAGGAAACAGAATTATTTTAGATCAACTTATAAGTGGTCAAAAAACTTATGAAGAGGTTTTTTTAGATATCCCATTAGCATCTTGGGTTTCCGATCCCGATGAATTTAGTAATCACTTTATTGCACAACTTATAAGAATCATGCATGCCCAGCTAAACGAAAATTTATTTTCGTTACACTTACCATTTATACAATATCTTATTGATCAAATTGCAATTAAGCACCACGATTTTGTTATTCCACATAAAGATTCTCGTTTAGATTGCGGATTATGGCGTATAAATGGCTCAGGGGAAGACATTCTTGCTATGGCAATTTTACGAGGTATGCATAGTCTTGTTTTTTACTTACTTGAGTTAAGAAAACAAGTTGATCCAGATGGGTTTAAGTCTTATCTTGAAGCCAAACAAAAACATCATCTTCTTTTGGAAAAGGCAATTGATAGTTCGTCATGGCGACAAATTATAACTAAACGGACAGACAGAAATTTATCGGAAGATCGCCAACAATTACTTAACAGGCTTATTGATTATTATGAAGCTCATCAAGTATTGATCCCTTATAGTATCAAAGTTAATTTTCCAGGTCGTTTTCCAATCATTGAGGCGTATCAAGAACGAGCTGCTCATCCGGTACCAGGACCAGCACCAGCACCAGCACCGTTAAAATATCCAGCATATGTTGCGAATAACATAAGAGCTGTTCTCTTTCTTGATTTATCAGGATCTGCTTTGCTTTATTACTTGGATAATCAATCCAGATGGGTCTCAACAAACTGTTATTTAGAGTATGATCCTCAGAGAAGGCCGTATTACCGAGATAAAAATGGTTACATTTGGTTCTTAATAAGATCAGAACATCTTGATTCACCGGTGCACGACAGACAGTAAATATAAAAAATAATAAGCTAAAATTAATATAATTTTTATTACATATCTATATACTTTCCCGGGTCTTGAGCCTCAATAATTTTTCTTATTCCCAGTGAAAGTTTATGTATGAAATTTAAATTATTTTTTACGCTGTGCTTCTTAAACGTTGCAACAAACAACACGATTCAGTCAATGCATAGAGGAAGACATTATCCTGCTCCAAGTCATTTGATAACACATATTCCATTACCCCAAGCATTAAGTATAATGTTAGATAATCAAGATATTTCCGTAGAACAAATTCCCCCATTTACTGAATATTCTCAATTCGACCAATATGGGAACAACGTGTTAAGTCTTCTTGTTAGACATGCATATGCATTACCAAAAGAACAAGCTCAAAGAGTATGTGCGTATATTCTCTTCAATGTTCGATCGATAACTCCAGAGGATAAAAAAACCATCGATCTTGCACTTAAAATAAATATATTTAACGAAGGGTTTTTAACCATAGCCATTTATAGAAAATATCATGTCATTGCTAGAGCAGGACTAGCATTGGTAGAAGCTACTGAAACATTAAGAAAATTTGCTGAGTCTCTTAACTATATATTTACATGCAATCATGAAAGAGGCTCACTGCTTTGGTGGACCGTATTTCCTCCACAGATCCCTCGAAAATTTATGCTCACTAAAGAAGATATACTCGATGAACAACTTGATCATGCAAAGCTTATCGTTGATATTTATGAACTGTTTTTCCGAGTAGTTCCTGGACATCAAGACTTAAAAAAATCTATAATAATCGAAGCATATAAGCGTTCTTTGGAAAGAATTAAAGCAAGTCAGGAATTTCAAGAAACGGCTTCTGTCTCTCCAACACCTCTACAACCTAGAGCCCTACAAACGGCTCAGACATCCAGCGCTCATACAATAGAAAGCGCAATCTGTTTCTGGTGTCAAAAACAGACAGATTGTATAATTGTTCCATGTACAAGTCCCAACTGTCAGTGTCATAGCACTTATTTCTGCTGTTTAGCCTGTGCACAATTATATGGAAATAGTAATTCTATATGAAATTTAAATACACATTTATTAGAAAAAAGTTTTTTTAAGATGACGTACATTCTAGATATGATAAACTTACTTTTACGTTATCTAGCGATGTTTTCCGCCTTAACCATAACCCAGTAACAGTAGTCATTATCTTTATGAATAGTCCCACCGTAAAAAAAGATTTCCCCATATTTAAATTAAACAGCAAAAAAGCGTTTATTTATTTAGACAGTGCTGCTACGAGTCAAAAACCACAAGTGGTCATTGATGCTATAACTAATTTTTATACAAATTCATATGCTACCGTACATCGTTCTTTGTATGCACAGGGTGAAATGGTTACAACGCGTTATGAAGTAATTAGAAAACAAACGGCACAATTTATTAACGCTCAACATGTAGAAGAAATTATTTTTACCAAGGGTACAACCGAAAGTATTAATTTTGTTGCTGATGCCTGGGCTAGAAAGCATTTGAAAGCTGGTGATGAAATATTACTGACGCAGGTTGAACATCATGCAAATTTATTACCCTGGCAACGCGTAGCACGTGAGACTGGGGCAATAATAAAATTTATTCCGCTCAATAAAAGTACTTTTATGCTTGAATATACAAAAGAACTTGTAACTTCAAAAACAAAACTAGTTGCCGTTACCCATACTTCAAACGTTCTTGGGGCTGTATGGCAAAAAAACCAACTGGAACAACTCATAGTACAAGCACACCAGGTGGGCGCACGAGTATTGATCGATGCCGCACAATCAGTTACGCATGAAATTATCGATGTACAAAAACTCAACCCTGATTTTTTAGTTTTTTCTACGCATAAAGCTTACGGTCCAACCGGCTTAGGTATTTTATTTATAAAAAAAGAACTTCATGACCACATAGAACCGTATCAACTAGGTGGCTCTATGGTCTACAGCGTTTCGTATGAAAGCGTTTCATGGGCTCCAGCTCCACAAAAGTTTGAAGCAGGAACGCCACCAATCGCCTCAGTAATGGGGTGGGGGGCAACGCTTGATTACTTGGCAACGCTTGATCGAGATGCACTGTATAAACAAGAAACAGCACTGTGTAAGAAATTAATTGGTCAACTACGAGAACTCAAAAATCTTGAAATTATTGGCAACCGTGAATGCATGAGCTTCTTAGTATCATTCAAAATAAACGGCCTTCATGCACATGACGTCGCCAGTTATCTTGGATCTCAAAATATTGCAGTACGCGCCGGTCATCACTGTGCTCAACCACTTATTGATGTACTTGGCAGTGACTCATTACTTCGCATTAGCATTGGTATTTACAACACTATTGAAGATATTGAAATTTGTGTCACCGAACTTAAAAACGCCATAAACTATTTATCCATATGATGTATCAAGAAGAATTACTCGAACATTACAAGTACCCGTACAACAAATGTAAGCTCACCGAGCCAGCATCATTTGCAACAGAACAGTACAATCCATCATGTGGGGATAGCATTTCCATGGAAGGCATTGTGGTAGATGGGATTCTTACAAAACTTTATTTTCAAGGCAAAGGGTGTGTAATTAGTCAGGCAACAGCATCTATGCTGGTAGAACAAAGTGAAAAGAAAACGATAGAAGAACTGTTGGCATTAACCTCTGAAGATATCTTTAAGCTCGTTAAAATTGAATTAGGCCCGGTACGTATGAAGTGCGCATTACTGCCACTACAAGCGTTACAAGATGGGTTGAAGAAATTTTTTGTGTGATCCCAGTCTTCTGCTAACCATTCGAACGAGCATTGATGGCTTTTAGTTTAGTAGAGTTAATCTGGTTAGCAGAGCAGCGTGTGGGAGCGATAAAGAACAAAAAGACGAGCAGATTTAATAGATTAAAGATGCGCAAGTGTTTCGGCTTTGCCTTTCATCATGACATAATCTTTATCCAGTTTACGGAGATAAGCGAGCATGGCATCGCCGTATTGACCACTGCGTAAAGCGGTATCAATTGATGCTTTGAGTAGCCCAAATGGGGTTCCTGTGTCATAACGTTCTGCTTGGATTTTGTAAGCAAAAACCTTTTCGCGTGATTGTAATAATTTTTGAATCGCATCCGTGAGTTGTATTTCACCACCAACCCCAACTTGTTGTTCATCAAGGATCTCAAAAATGGTTGGTGATAAAATGTATCGACCAACAATAGCCAAGTTCGATGGAGCATCTGCTTCGTTTGGTTTTTCAACAACATCTTTAATCTGAAAGAGATTGGGTGAAAATTGTTTACGAATATCAATGACGCCATAGCGAGATAGTTCATGTGAAGGGACTTCTTGTACTGCTATGACGCTGCATTTTTCTTGAGCTGCTACTTGTGCAAGCTGAGCGATAACCGATACGCCAGTAAAAATATCATCAGGGAGCAAGACGGCAACATATTCCTTGCCAATGCTGTGTCGTGCAGTCCATACCGCATGGCCTAATCCAAGCGGTTCTTGTTGGCGAACATAGATGAAATTTGCATTCTGCATAATTGATGAAACGCCATCAAGGAGCGATTGTTTACCTTTACTCTTTAGAAAAAAATCAAGCTCTTGATGTGCGTCAAAATGGTCTTCAATAACGGTCTTATTTTTTCCGGTGACCATGATGTAATTTTTTATACCGGCTTTAATTCCCTCTTCAACAACATATTGAATTGATGGCTTATCAAGGATAGGCAGCATCTCTTTTGGAATGGCCTTTGTTGCAGGTAGAAAGCGTGTTCCAAGTCCACCTGCTGGAATGATTGCTTTTGTGATTAACATACTACACCTTCCTCTCTCTTCTTGTTATTTATTAAGCTCTCCTATTAAAAGCTTATGTTACTTATTCTCCTCAAAATTGCTTTAAAAAGCTAGTTTTGCCACTACTCAAGAGGCGAATATCATTGATGCCGTACCTGAGCATGACAAGTCGTGATAGTCCAAAACCAAAGGCAAATCCGGAATACTCATTAGGATCTATGCCGCATGCGCGTAATACGTTTGGATGAATGAGGCCACCAGGAAACACTTCTATCCAGGTGCTTTTTTTACATGTTGAGCAGCCTTGCTTGCAAAATGGACAGCGCATATCAATTTCAACACCCGGTTCAACGAATGGGAAGAATCCTGGTCGAATGCGGATATCAATCGATTCTTTGTTAAATAATTTTTTTACAAATGTTTGAAGGGTGGCAAAAAGATGCGATAACGTAATATTTTTATCGATTAATATTCCTTCGCACTGCATGAACATGTAGTCATGTGAGGCATCAACCGCTTCATGGCGATAAGTGCGACCAGGAACAATTGCCGCAATGGGTGGCTTCTTTGATTGCATCGCATGAATTTGCACTGAAGACGTATGGGTTCGCATAAGATGATTTGGTAGATCGGTCCAGAGGGTGTCATACATGTCGCGTGCTGGGTGGTCTTGTGGGATGTTGAGCGCGGTGAAGTTATAAAAATCGGTTTCAAGCTCTGGGCCATCAAGAACCTCGTACCCCATCGACATAAAAATATTCTCAATTTCTTCGATGCATTGAGAGTAAGGATGAATAGACCCTTCTTGCATGTGCGGTTTATAAGCGGTGACATCAAAGTTTTGTTGTTTTGCGATTACTGCTTGAGCTTGCTTTTGTGTAAGGGAGTCTTGTGTGTCTTTGAGATGGCTCTCAAAAAATACTTTAAGATCATTTACCGCGGGTCCTATCGCGCGTTTATCTTCCACAGAAAGTGCTTTGAAATCATTCATTAAATCAAGGATGGTGCCTTTTTTACCTAAAAAATGGAGGCGAACTTCTTCAAGTTGATTGAGTGTTTGAGCACTACTCAGCATAGCTTCAAAAGCTTGCTGTGTAGCGATGATTTTATTTTTTAAGTTTTGCATACCACTCCTAAAATACATGTGTCAGAGAATCTTTTTTCAAAGATACTAGCATGTTTTCGTTATTTTTCTAGGCAGGGACTATTTTTAGGTATAGACCTAACAATCACCTACTTCATGATATAAATAGTTATTACTATAAGCAATTATTGAGTTATGTAAGTATGGAAGTTGCTGATAATCCAAGCTTATTGTTTTTCATAGATGGGAAATTTGTTGCAAGTAGCTTCAACTTCTTTCTTAAGTTTTGCTAGAAAATTGTCATTATGGCGATTTTTAATCGCTTCATCGATCCAATGAACCAGTTGAGACACTTCTTGTTCCTTAAATCCGCGCGTTGTGACCGCCGGCGTGCCTATGCGAATGCCACTGGTAATGAGTGGGCGCTCAGGATCGAATGGAATAAGATTTCGGTTAACAATAATCGAACATTTACCTAAGATCTCTTCAACAAGAGCCCCGGTAATTTTTTCTAGAGCATCAGGGGCATTTTTAGTGCGTAGATCAACTAAGAAAAGATGAGTATCGGTGCCGTCAGAGACGATGCGGTAGCCAAGATCTTTAAACGTTTTTGCCATGATTTTTGCATTGGTAACCACTTGTTGTTGATATTGTTTAAAGTTTGGGGATAATGCTTCAGCAAAGCAAATACCTTTTGCTGCGATGATATGCATGAGTGGGCCGCCTTGAGATCCGGGGAACACCGCTTTATCGATTATAGCTGCCTGATCGCCTTTGCATAAAATCATACCGCCTCGTGGGCCGCGTAAGGTTTTATGGGTTGTGCTGCTGACAATATCTGCGAGCGGTACTGGGCTTGGGTGTAGGTCGGCGGCAATTAATCCTGCAATGTGCGCCATATCAACAAAAAGTAAAGCCTTATTGTTTTGTGCGATTCGTGCGAATTTTGAAAAATCGATGGTACGCGAGTAAGCAGAGGCGCCTACAACGATCATTTTTGGTTTGTGTTGTTGTGTTAAAATTTCAACTTCGTCGTAGTCAAGCAGTTCTGTTTCAGGTGATACATTGTAGCTGATCGCATTGAAAAGTTTTCCTGAAAAATTAAGTTTATGTCCATGCGTTAAGTGTCCACCGGAGTTGATATTAAGTCCAAGGACTGTATCTCCTGCCTGTAAGTTGCTGAAATAAACCGCCATGTTGGCTGATGATCCTGAGTGAGGTTGAAGGTTAACATGGTCGGCATGAAAAACTTCTTTAGCTAAATTATTTGCATGAGTTTCAATTTCATCGACAATCTCACATCCGCCGTAGTAGCGCCTTCCCGGGTATCCTTCAGCGTACTTGTTGGTTAAAATAGAGCCACTTGCTTTCAGTACATCGTTGCTGGCGTAATTTTCTGAAGCAATAAGATTGATTGTTTTTTCTTCGCGAATTGTTTCTCGATGTATGGCATCGAAAATTATGTTTTGGTTGGTCATGGTTTGTTCCTAACAATATTTAAGTATCTCTAATTTTTATTTCTCGGGTATTTTTTAGTCTGGTAGTTTTACGAAGCTATAACGTAGGACACGTCATCCTCGCGAATGCGGGGATCCAGGTCTTTTTTCTTCTTTAAAATTTTTATATTTCTTCTTTTTTAAAGTTTTTAGAAGGTCAATAAAAGTAAGTAAGGCATGGATCCCCGCATTCGCGAGGATGACGTAGTGAGTTGGTTGCTACGTTATCTTATTCTTGAAGTATTTAATCAATTAAGACAGTTACATTTATTACTCACAATTCAAAGCTTTCAAAACTATATCATGAAATATACACTACCAAAAGTTTCAATGTTTAGATTCTGCTTAGGAGAGATGCTTGTGAAGAACGTAATAAAATTATTTTTGTTAAGTTTGTTGGTAAGTGATTATGCATGTGCAACGTTACGTTATCCTGGGGAACAGGTGCAGTATCGCTTGAATATGCAAGATAAACTAATACAAGATGAGAGCGTGTATAAAAATTTTGCTGCTGATAGAAATATTCAATCTAAAATTCCTACTAAAGCTGAAAAAGTATTCATGGATACGTTTATGAGCTTTAAAGATTTTATGGAGGAATCTTTGCATAACCCTGACTGGGGATATTATGGAGCTGGTAATGTTATTTTTACACGGGAACATTTTTTAACGGTACCTAAACAGATCTCGCCAGCCTTTGGTGCAATGATTGCGTATCAGTCGTATGCAATGTGGCGTTCTATGGTGTTATCAGGAGAAATGAAAGATGATGAGTCATTTTATATTATTGAATTTGGCGCAGGGGATGGTGATTTAGCGTATGACATTCTTGATTCAATTCAGCGTAATATTGATACCGAGAAGCATCTTAATGTGCATCCACAATGGCAGCATTTTTATCGTTTAGTTAAATATTATATTGGTGAACGTGCTCCGGCTCTATGTGTTCGTCAAAGAACGAGAAATCAAAAATTTATTGATGAAAAAAAGTGTGAAATAATCAACACCGATGCTCGAGATGCGAAAAAATATTTTAGTCAAAAGATTAAAGGCTTAGTGTTATCAAACGAATTATTGGATACTTTTTGTTTACATAAAATACTGGTGTCTAAAAATAAACCGTGGAAAGTATGTTACTTGCTTCCCATTCTTAAAAAAGGGTTTTTTGATCAGAATACTGATCCATCGCTTGATCGGTTCAAAACTATTTTTGAAGAGCTTAATTGTTACAATCGTGAAGTTCATGCCGAGTTTTTAAAGGGGGTTAATCTTGCATCTGATGATCTTATTCTCTCAAAAAAAGATTACCTTTATTTTAAAGCGCATGAAAAAAAGCAGGGGAATTCTCTTGCGCCATTTTTAAGGCTTGAAGAAACGTATGTGATTGGGGTTGATTTGATTGATGAATTAGTGCCGTACATGAAGATGCACGGAAATTATCTTAAGCATCAGGTTCAACTGCGAGATATGACTCGAAATCGTTTTTTTTATGTTAACTACAGTGCTTCACAATTTATTCGTGAAGCATCAGCATTATTAGATTCTGGGTTTGTGATGACTATTGATTATGGGGAGACAAGTCTTGTTCATGATTGGCAACTAACTCATCCTTCAACTGCCATTCGCATGTATCCAGAGCGTATGAGTTGTTATCAAGAACCAGGTTCTGCCGATATTACGTCTGATGTAAATTTTACGGATCTTTATTTTACCGGTAAGGCGTGTGGTTTGGATCTTAGTTTTTATGGATGTCAAAAGGCATTACAAGCAACGCTGATAGTAGTTGATGATCAGACCGTCTTAGCTCCCTTTGATATGAAAAATGAGTTATTTTCTCCGGTGTTGCCCGATGCCGCAATTGATTATTTTTGTACGTCACGTAGTGCAACTATGTTTAAAATGCTTATCCAAAAAAAAGTAAGTGCGGGTAATGGTTATAAACTTCTTGCGCCATCAGACCTACTCTTTCCTGCCTGGTAAGGGATTATTGACACCGCTAAATCGGTAACTTTATAGTGATTACCAGTCGTAGTTTTATGATGGTTTTTATTATAAGGGAGTATGGATGAAGAAGTTGCTTAAGATATTATTACTTACTGCTTATGTTGCGCCAAATGTTTGTGTGGCTCGTGGGGGGTTTGGTGAGGGGCTTGCTGGAGGTATGCTTGGTGGCATGGTTACGGGTACACTTATGAATGCAGCATCACAACCGAGACAAACCGTTGTTGTTACTGAAGGTGGTAGTAGTAAGAGAGCTCGTGAGGATGCTGATGATGCAGAAGATGCTGCTCGTCGCGCAAAAAAAGCTAAAATAGAAGCTGAAGATCGTTTAGAAGAAGAAAAGAGGCGCGTTCGAAAACTAGAAGAAGCTGCAAAAGAAGCAGAAGAACGTGTTAAAGAAGCAGAAGAAAAAGCTCGTAAGGCTGAAGCTAAGGCTAAAAAACAAAAAGAAGCTGAAGAAGAAGATGAAGAAGAAGAACAACCAAAGAAGAAAACTAGAAAAGCGAAGAAGGCTAAAAAAGTCGTAGCGGCTGAGGTTGACGAAGAGTCTGCAGATGAATAAGTAGAATTAGTAGATCTAAGGTAAATAACTACTGCATTTGTGACATGATATTTGTTGCATGATGTGTTGATACTTTTTAACGTCATCCTCGCGAATGCGGGGATCCAGGTCTTTTTTACTCTTTTTTTTAGTTTTTATAACTTTTTAGAAAATTAGAAAATAAGAAGTAAGACCTGGATCCCCGCATTCGCGAGGATGACGTAGTTCTCACAATTATGGTTGATAAGCATCATAACGGATTCTTGTAGAAGATTTATCGAGTTATTTCCCCAGGGGGCCCTATGACCAATACCTTAAAACCAACTTACCTAATAAAATTTTTTATTTTACTAATAACATTTAAGTTTACTTCAATTACGGTTATTTATACAGCACAGCCTGCAGCAACAAATCAAACACACCCTGTCAAACAACCAAAAAAGCGTACCCTTGCAGAGCGCCTTGAAAAAGCGGCGCGCCCAGGTAGAGCAACCTGGTTATTGTTGGTGATCGCATTTCTTACCGGTATTCTGATGAGTTTTACGCCGTGTGTGTATCCAATGATTCCGATTACCATGAGTATTATGCATGGTAATGCAGCGGCAAGCTTAATGCGTAACTTTATAACAGCAGTGACTTATGTTGCTGGGATGTCAGTTGTGTATGCATCCCTTGGCTATGTTGCGGCAACAACATCGGTTATTTTTGGTCAGTGGATAGCAAGCCCCTGGGTAGTGGGGATTACGGTGTTATTCTTTTTATACTTTGCTTTTTCATTGTTTGGTTTTTACGAATTATATGTACCAAGATTTTTACAACAGCATGGAGAGATCAAAACAAAAGGTTCGCTTATGCATATATTTTTGTTTGGCATGATTACGGGGACCATTGCTTCACCATGTCTTACTCCTGGTCTAGCGGCACTTCTGACACTAGCGGCAAAAGTTGGTAACCCGTTGATTGGATTTATGATCTTATTTTTCTTCTCGCTGGGGATGGGATGTATTTTGATTTTGATTGGCACTTTTTCCGGGTCATTGGCATTGTTACCTCGGGCTGGAGAGTGGTTGAATGAAAGTAAACGCATCATGGGTTTTTTATTGTTGGGTATGTGTGTTTACTTTGCGCAGCACTTTATGAGTGATCTGGTTGCATGGGTGCTTTATGGGTTAGTTGCCCTTCTATTCGCCATCTATGGGTTTTGGAATATACGGAGGAGGTAGTGTTTGTCTCTGTGGTCTATGTTGATGCATAGTTCTGTAACGTTCTGGAGGTAAAAACTCACAGAAACAATTTATGCACGTAGTCAATTCTGTTGGTTCTGATGGTATTGGTTGTATAGTTGTACATAAGCTACAGTAGGTATAGGGCTGTCCATCAGTGCTTACCCATGAGATTTTATGTCCAGGTATTTGTGACCAATTTTCCCATGTATTGAAATTAACAAAGAAATCTTTCGCTTGTTGTAAATATGCTAATTTATCTGACTTTATACGACATGGATGTAAGAAATCGGTTTTAATTTTTGTAATTGCTCGTTCAATATAAGAATTTAATTCTTCTGTTTTTGCTAAATAAAAACATAGTACTTTCATGATACATACTTTGCGTTTTGCATAATAATCATTTCCATGAGGAAGACTAAGGGCTAGTGATAATATATTTTCAGATCCGTACTGACTATTTTTGCTTGTAAGTTGTGTGATATCGGCGCCTAGAGAAAGAAAGAAGCTAACGAGATAAAAATCACCTCTGAATACTGCCAACTGTAAAGGTGTTCTTCCTT
>CAYHBO010000017.1:17504-32315 GCA_964354855.1 uncultured Pseudomonadota bacterium
CTAACGAGATAAAAATCACCTCTGAATACTGCCAACTGTAAAGGTGTTCTTCCTTCATGATTGTATTGAGATAATGCTTCAACAATCTGTTCCATTTGATATTGTGATGCAATAAAACTTATTTCTTGATCGTTGAAGTTACCATAGCATAATGCATGAAAAATATTTCTTTTGAGTTCGTTTGTTTGGAAAGTGGGGTTATGATAGGTTAATGTACGCTCTATTTGTTCATCGATACTTGTTCCATCTAAGGTTCTACCCGAAAAACATTTTTTTAGTTTTTCTATGATTGCTTGTTGCTGGGTTCCTGGATCTTGTTCTTGTGTTGACAGGGTAGCTTGCGCTGTTGATGGCTGAGCCGCAGAGGTTTGATTGTTCTGTTGCATAGCAAAAATATCTGTTTGTGTGAGTGTAAGTAGGCTCAATAATAACATTTTTTTGAACGTGGTCATAATGCCTCCATTTAAGAGTATATTTATATTAATTTATTCAACTAGAAATAGTCTAGCTAAAAAGACAGAGAAGATCAAATGCCTCTATAAAATTGTGCTTTTAGGTGAAAAATCGAGTTTTTTTGACTAAGTAGACAGTTATTATTCTACTGTAACTGATTTTGCAAGATTTCTTGGTTTATCAATTGGTCGCTTAAGTTCATTGGTGATTTGATAGACTAAGAACTGCATCAAGCCGGTCATTGCAAGTGGTGCTAGTAATGGCGTAACCTTTGGAATGATAAAGGCATAGTCTGCTAGTTCAATGAGAGAGGTTTGTCCCTCAAAGGCGAATACGAGTAAATGTCCATTGCGCGCTTTGACTTCTTGGGCGTTAGAAAGAATTTTTTGATAAATTTCTTGATCAAGAACGGAGAACAATACAACTGGTGTTTTGTTGTCGATTAAAGCGATCGGTCCATGCTTAAGTTCTCCTGCAGGATAACATTGCGAGAAGATGTAAGAAATTTCTTTAAGCTTAAGAGCCGCTTCCATGGCGAACGGATAGCTTAAGTGGCGTCCTAAAAAGATGAAGCGATCAAATTTTGAATAACGTGGCGCAAGCTCTTTGATGATGACGTGTTTGTAAGTTTCGATGCTTGTTTCTAAAATTTCTGCAGCGATTAAAAGATTTTCTTCTGCCGTGTGCATAGCATGCCAGTCGATATTTCCTTTTTCGACGGCGATACGATGAGCAAGCCAGTAAAGTGTTGCGAGTTGTGTTGAGAATGCTTTAGTTGAGGCTACGGCAATTTCTGGCCCAGCTTGCATTGGTAAGAAACCATTAGCTTCACGTACAAGGGTGCTTGAAGCAACATTGGTAACCCCAATGGTTGGAACGCCGTGTGCATTGACGTGACGCATAGCAAGTAGTGTGTCTGCAGTTTCCCCGGACTGAGAGATGAAGATGTAAAGACTATCTGACTCAGGGAAAAATGGCATGTAGCGAAACTCTGAAGCTAAGTAGACGCGTGTAGGTATTTTGCAGACGGTTTCAAAAAAAAATTGAGAAATGCGTGCTGCGTGCCAGGAAGTTCCGGCTGCGATTAAATTTAATGAGCGAAGCTTTTTGATTTGTAATTTTGTCGTACCAAGTTGTTGCCAGAGTGCATCATTGCTTTCATTATGGGGATTATCTGGTCGATAGCCCGGAAAAAAATTCTTACTATTATCATCACTGCCGATGAGCTTGCAAAAAGAAATGGTTTTCATAATGGCGCGTTTTTGCTCATAAATTTCTTTGAGCATGTAATGTTCAAAGCCTTGTTTGTCGGTATGCGCATAAACGTTATCAACTTTTTTGATTTCAACCGGAAGTTCTATTCCTGAAGCGTTATACAACGCAAGGTTGTCTTTGGTCATGATGCCAAAGCTGTTGTCAGGTAAGAAACAGATATCGGTAGTTTGATCTGAAAATGCAAGGAAGTCAGAAGCGGCGAACATTTCGCCTTTGCCGATGCCGGCTACAAGGGGAGAATGTCTTCTTACCAACAAGAGGGTATCAGGATGGCTTTCTAGCATGATGACGAGGGCATAAGCGCCTTCAAATTTATTCATAAAAGTTACAAGCATTTCTTTTAGAGAAAGCCCCTCGTTGAGGAGCTTCTCTAAGTAATGTGCAATAACTTCAGTGTCTGTAGCAGAATAAAATACGTGATTATTGTTGATCAGTTCAGCGCGAAGTTCTTCAAAGGATTCGATGATGCCATTGTGGACCACCGCAATACTTTTGTTGCAATCAAAATGGGGATGTGCGTTCTGTTCGGTGACCATCCCATGGGTTGCCCAACGGGAATGTCCCATGCCAATGGTTCCATCACAAATTTCATGATGAGCTTGAGTTTTTAATTGAGTGATGCTTCCAACAGATTTTTGATAGCTGAAATGCTTATGTTTTGCATCCAGAAAAATAATCCCTGCAGAATCATACCCACGATACTCAAGTCGTGTAAGACCATCCAGAACGGTTTGACGACATTTTTTGTCGCCAACGTAGCCAATAATTGCGCACATTTGAGAAAAACTCCTGCCAATAAACGATTAACGTTTAACGAATTGGAACTTTCTACGTGCAGCTTTTTGACCATATTTTTTACGTTCTTTAATGCGTGAGTCAACGGTCAAGAGATTATTTTGACGGAATAAAACTCTGAGTGTTTCATCAAATGAAAGTAAAGCTCTTGAGATACCCAATTGGGTTGCGCCAGCTTGTCCAACAATACCGCCGCCTTCAACGTTGACTTGAATGTCAAACATTTTTTCATACTTGGTAAGACCAAGTGGGACGACAATCATGGAACGAGTAATGTCGGTATCGAAATGAGTTGCATAATCTTTACCATTAACGATGATGCTGCCTTTGCCGTTTCGTTTTAACCAAACACGAGCAACGGACTTTTTGCGACGACCAACGCCATGAATTGCGACGTTTTGTGCTCCTGGAGCAACGTTATTCTTCATAAATCTTTGAACCTTACTTAAATGAAATAAAGATACTTTTTAGCAACATTGAAACATAACCTGTGTACAATAACTAAAATTGCTGATCCTGTCAAAAATTAACATATTATTTGGGTGTTTTTGCCAAAATAAGTAAAAACTGGTTAAATGATACAAAGAATTATTTTTAATGACAAGTAGGAAATATTGACCTCGATTGATATTATTTTTATGTTATACTTAGAAGTAGTTTTATATTGTTTGATCCTAATAAAAGTGATTGGCGTTATGAATAAAAAGATAATCTTATTGTTGCTGTCTGTAAGCATTAGTATTTCTGTTCAGGCTGCGACCGTTGAAGATTTTAAGCAGGCTGTTCAATGGGAAATTGATGAAATTGCCGGTCATAAGAAAAAATTTGGTGAAAATTTTTTTCATTGGTTTATTCCCATAAATGAAAAATTAGTAGAACAGGTGAGTGGGTTGCTGAGCTCCATGGAAGAATCCGATATTAATCAGTGTTTACAGTATGCTGTTTATCACGGCTGTTATATTGCTGTTGAGAGTATTCTTACCATTAAAAAAGATGATATTAATCTTACTCTGTATGATGCAAAAGGTCGTACGGTTATACAAAAAGCTGCACGAGAAGGTCAGGGGCGAATGGTTACTATGTTGTTGCAGCATGCTTATAATCAAGCAGGGCGAAGTCGGGGATCTGGATACGTAAAATTGCAGGAATTATTAGATCAAAAAACGAAAAGAACTCTGGTAAAAAATGCCCTTGAGTATGCGCAAGCATGTACTATGGCAAGTGGAAAAGATTTTTTTATCGCTATGTTACAAGATGCTCAAGCAGCACGTAATGCAATTTTGGCATTTGAGGGACAGAATCTAGTTGTGCCTGAAGAACCGCAAAAGCTTGACGGTAAGAAACGGGGGCGCGAAGAAGTTGATTTTTCTCCAGAGGAGCGGCAACAACTTCTAGAGGAAGGACTTACTGATGAAGAGCTTGATGTTATGCCGGCAGAAGATCTTCTTGTTCTTAAAGATTCTTTGCAAACGAGTAATTTTGAGCAGAGAGCTGCAGAGAGGCAAAAGGTTATTGCGCGGACGAGAAAGCAGTGGGCTGATACTTCAGCAAGAAGATCTAGAAGGGTAACCATTGTTTGTCTTCGTTGTGGATTATACGCTTCAGGTGGTTGTGAGCATTCTCAAACTTGTCTAGAGGGTACTGAATCAAGACTCGGTGGTCCGTACACAAAAACGGAAGGGGCTTATCCTTGAGTGGTCTTATGATTTAAGATAACTATTTGTTCTTAAATAACTCAAGTAAGCCTATCTGAACAATTGCTTTAATTACAAAGTCCCCGAGTAAAAATGGAATAAGTCCAACCAAAATAACTTTGTTGGCTGGAACGAAAAAGCTTAAGTACCCAATCCCACACGCAAACGTAATCACGTTTGATAATTCAAGCTTAAGTAACGTTAAAAAGCGTGATGTTTGGCGAATGCTGCGTACCGTATTCAAAAACAAAGCTGCGCATAAAAATCCTACTAAGTATCCACCTGTTGGTCCGGCAAAATGGCTGATGCCATAACCCATGCCTGCAAAAAATGGTGCTCCCATAATTCCCTGCAACAAATAAAGAATATAGGCAACGATAGCTGGCCAACCAAGCAGAAGCGTCAAGAAGGTTACCGGTAATGGTTGAATGCTGAGGGGCACAAAATTAAAGGGTAATGGGATAATGATCTGTGAACAAACTGCATAGACCCATGACAAGCCGATGCACAGAGCGGGGTAGTATAATTTTCCCCAAGAGAAATTGTTTCTCAGTGAACTTAAAATACTTTTTGTGTACATAGTTAGCCCTTTAAATGTTTATATTGTTTTGCGAGTTTGTATTTTCTGCCCTTGTTTGAAAAATCAGTAATCTCTAAAAAATTATTATCAACCCATTTTTTACATAAAGCGCTGCTTGTTCTTGGTTGAAACCCAAAAAGATCACCAATTTGTTTTGCTGTAATGGTGTCAAATTCTTGAAAAAGTTCAAGAGCCTTTCGTTGTTTTGGATCAAGTTTTCGTAAAACATCGCTTTGATCGGTTGAGCCTTTAGTTTTTTTTTGATGCATTCTTTCGAGTACATGTTCACATGATTGAGCCATCCCTTTAATAAAATATTCAACCCATGGCGTGATATCAGCTTCAGCGCGATCTTCATAATAATTATGTGAATCGCCTATACTGATTGCTTCATAGTAAGCATTAAGGGTTCGAGCATAGTACTCTTCTAAGGAATACAGCCCTTTAAGATCATAGCCACCCATGTGTAGAATGAGGGTGGTTAGTAAGCGAGCAGTGCGACCGTTACCATCGAAGTAGGGATGGATAGTTGCGAATTGATAATGAGCAATGCTGGCAATAATAGGATAAGGAATTGTGGTATTTTTATTTATCCATGAAATCATATTCGTCATGAGTGTTGGTACATCTTTTTCTTCTGGTGGCATATAAACGATACGACCGGTTTGACCATCACGAATGATATTCTGTCCATTGCGATATGATGTTGGTTTGCTTATTTTTTTTCCTTTTCCCATAACTAAAGCATGAAGTAATTGGATGTTTTTTTCAGCAATAGTTGATGACTTCGATGCCCATTGTTCTACTTGCATTAATGCAATGTAATAACCTTTGACTTCATGTTCATCTCGTTCTCGTCCTGGAAAGTGGCCTTCATGCTTTAATACTTCTTCGATTTGATTTGGTTCAAGGCGGTTGCCTTCGATCATGGTTGAGTAGTGCGTTGTGTAAAGACGTGCTGTTTCGCGTAAAGATAAAAGTACTTTGAGTGTTAAGGGTAGATGTACAATCTTCTCACGCATTGCTTCAATGCGCATTAGGCATTGAGCAATGGTTGAAGTAATGGTGTAGTTGGGTGAAAATTTTTTCATATTTTTCCTTTTATCGGCATTTTATCGGCACGTTATCGGCATTGAGTTACTTGTTTATTATGCCGATAACGTGCCGATAAAACAAGAGATAGGTTTCTTTCGTTTTTTAAATTACTTGATATTGATGTTAGGAACCGTAGCGAAGAAGTATCAGTCTGACTGTAACAAAGGCTGCAAAAAAGGGTGCTTGTAAAAAATAATTAACAAAACCTACTGCTCTTTAATGAATTTAAGAAACGCTTCTTTGTCTGTTTCATTCATTGCCGTTTGTTCAACACCCATCCAGGTCTTTGGATCTTGGGGTTCAACAAGGCGTGAGAAACGATTTAGCCAGATGCCACTGTGGTTGTTAAGAATATTTTTGATCCAGTTAAAATCTTTTGGCTGTCTGAGTTTTGATAATAACAACACACTGGAGTGATAGGCCGGAATGTTATGTTGTATGAACCATGATTCATGTGGTTGAAAAGCGGTGTTGAAGGTGAACAGGTGTAGTGGTTTGTTGTTACTACCTAATCCCTTCATGAAGCCTTTGTAAAACCAATCAACTAAGATGCTGGGCATGTAACATGAGATGGTGCCTTTCGGTAAAATTTTACCGATTTCTTTCTGGATGTTTTGTCCAATCTGCTCAGCTTCTTGTTCAAGAAAAGAAAAATATTGTTGGCACTGTTGCTTTTCACTTAAAAGACTAATCATGGCATGGGCATTCTGTGGTGTTTCAATGGTCATTGTATGTTGCTTTAAGTAACGCGCAAACGTTGGTCGATCAAACCCCATAGTTTCCAGGAACGTTCCACTTTTACGACGGCAGTACATTTCAAGATCAATGACGATGCCGGAAAGTTTTATGTTGTGCGAGATCTCAGGCTTCTTCCACTGTTCAACAAATTTTTTAAATGATTTCACGATTTCGTTATTCCAAAATTCTTTGCTGAGTGGGCTTGGTAAATCAGGGTAGGTGGTGCCATAAAGGTCAACCGCCGGTGTTGCAGGAAGATGTGGGGCATAAATGTTATTGGTAATTTCAAAGCCTACGCATAATTTTGGTACCACTGATTTTAGTTCGGTGGATTTTTCCTGTAACTTTTTCGTGAAGAGTGAGATTGACCCTAAAATTTGTTTTTCGCGATGTTTTTCGCGCGCAATGGGGCTGTATAAAATATTTGGGGTAATGCTGATCCAAAGAGTATCGAGCTTGGCGCTTAAAATATAATTAACCAGCTGATCTTGTTGCTTACTTCGTTGGTTCTTTTCTTCGTCAGATTCTTTTTTATCTTCTAGTGGATCTTGAAAGACAACAAGTTCCATCCAGGCTGTTTTTTCTTTTGATGAAGGTTTAGTTTCTTTTTTGTGCTGTTTTATAGAAGGTTTGATTCTTGGTTTGTGATTCTTGATTGACTTTGATTCAAACAAGTTTTTTAGTTGGCAGATCATGGTTGCTCTGCATTGCTCCATCTCTTCGCGTAAATGTGTATTAACAGGGCAGAGATGAAAATCTTCTTTGATGCTTGAGAATGAAAGGGCATTGGTTGAGGTAACAAAAACATGATTTTTGTGGATCGGGTTGAACCAGTAGAGGCCGAACGGAACTATTTTTTCAAGGACGGAAGCATACTTACTTGTGCTTCCCGGAGCTATTTTGGGAAGCATGACCAACTTTTCACCTTCATGCTTCAATAGCTGTTCTAACTTATGATGTAAAAACGGCACTCCCGCATGTGGTGGTTGTAGCGTGGTGTGGTAGCCGCATGGACGAGAGATAAGTGGCTTGATTAAAAATTCATCAGTTACCGATAGAAAATGTTCAATAGTTGTTTTGTGTTGTGCATGATACGTGAGGCCAATGGAAGCATGAGATTGATTGTTGACGATTGGCTGAAAAAGATCGGTTAGCTTATTTACCATGCCACCGGTGCCGGGTTTTATGTTGAACGGGGGTAGTACAAGTCCTAATAAGTTTTTTGGTTTATTTGCTTGTGTCGCAAAGAAAGTGAGTATTTTTTTACTAAGCGGTGATTTTCCCTGAATCCCCATAAGAAAATCAAGGCCAAAAATAAAGAGCGTTCCTTGGTAATCTTTGAACGTTTCAGATGGGTTTGAGATATCGGCGAATTGGTCAAAGGGCATATAGGTTATGTTGAATCCTGCATCGTTTGCTTGTTTGATAAAAGGGGTATAAACAAATTCTTCACGACCTATGGTATCAAGTAATAATAAATGGTTTACGGTATTTTTAGATGTTGGTTTTGTTTGTAATGTGACGTTTAGAAATAAAGGAAAGATTAATGTGAGTGAAAAAATTAACCTATTTACCATTTTAGTCGCACCCCTATCTTCCCCAGTAATCTAACTTAAATTATTCTAAATTATCTATTGTAAAATAAATCATAAGATAAAAATGTGCTAATAATCAAGAATGGTAAATTTTGACCGGTTTGGTTAGTATGATACAGGGGATTGATAGATGTTAATGGATGAAAGGAACTTTATATGATGCAAAAAATTGGGTACTTGGGGCTTGCTAGCATTATTTTAATGGGAACGGCTTGTTTAAGGCAGCCTGACCCGCAACTGATATCAGCGGTGATTACACAGTCGACTATTGTAGAAAAGCAGAAACCTCCATTACCTCTGGTAAAAGTTCCAGTTGTGCATGAGGCGCATCTTTCAACTGATTGGTATAATCAGGTTCCAACGCAACTGACTATGGAGATGAATAATTACTTTGCGTTAGCCCAAGAAAACTATTATGTAGAAGCTGATCCGCAAAAAGTTAAAGCGCTTATTGTTCCTCATGCTGGTTATTATCATTCAGGATTGTGTGCGGCTAGTGCGTATCAAACGCTGCTTACTACTAAAAATTTATATTCAAAAGATTTTAAAAATCGTTTTATTAAGCGTGTTATTATTTTAGCGCCGAGTCATTCCGTTTTCTTTAGCGGAGTTGCGTTGCCAGATTTCGATGTTTATAAAACGATTTTTGGAAATTTAAACATAGATCAAAAAGCTATTGATTTGTTGAGTAAACATAAATCTTTTAAAGTTATACCAGAAGCTTTTCAGACTGAGCATTCGTTGGAAGTACAGTTGCCATGGATCCAAAAAACCATTGAGCAGTGTACGATTGTTCCGCTATTGATTGGAAATCTTAAAGATTCGGTAGCAGCTTTTACCATTGCAGATGAGTTAAAGAAGCTGATTGATGATTCAACCTTGATTCTGGTTAGTTCAGATTTTGTGCACTATGGTGAGCGATTTGAATATAATTTCTTTAAAAAAGATATTTTTAATCAAGTACGGATGATTGATTCGCTTGCTATTGAAGCGATCACCAAAAAATCGTTGTCATCGTTTGAAAAAGTTCTTGAGGATACTAATGCTACTATTTGTGGTAGAAATCCAATTAAAATTCTTTTAGCTATGGTTGAACAAGGTCATCTTGGAGCCGTTGAGCCACGATTGTCATGTTATTACACATCAGCAAATCTTGCCCTGGCGAGAAGTAGGTCTAATCGGTTTAATGTTGATCAGCTTACTGCGGTGATTTCTGATGAGAAATCTCAAGAAATGGTGAGCTATACTGGGATCGTCTTTTCGGCTCAAAAATTAAATGACTTAAAATTAGAAAACCGTCTTACCGGATTTGAAAAGAAAAGTTTATTAGCGTTATCACGAGATACGTTGGCGTTTGTCTTAAAGGATCACAAAGACACTACCGAAGAAGAGTATCCATCATCGGTGCTGAGTCCGGGGATGAATCTTCCCTATGGTGCGTTTGTTACGTTGAAAACAAAAAAAGGTGAATTGCGTGGATGTATTGGGCATACCTATGCTTATCAACCATTGGTACGTACCGTTGTAGCGATGACGAAGGCTGCGGCTTTTAATGATAATCGATTCATGCCGGTAATGCCGGGGGAGCAAGATGATCTTTCTATAGAAATTTCTGTGTTATCTCAACCGCAACGGATTATAAGTTCTGATGAAATTAAAGTTGGTAAGCATGGGGTAATTCTTAATAAATTCAGACCGGATGGCAGTATGGCTTCAGCGGTTTTTCTGCCACAGGTAGCACGTGATCAGAAGTGGGATTTGCCAACGATGTTAGGGCAGCTGAGCATTAAAGCCGGGCTTGATCAAGAAGCTTGGCGGTATGGTTCTGAGCTCTATGTCTTTGAAGGTTGTGAGTTTTCGGAATAGGGTTCTTGTTTGTTTCTAGATTTTATTTTTAAGGTATTTTAGGTTTTCTTGGTACGTCATCCCCGTGAAAACGGGGATCCAGGACTTCTTTTTTTTTACTGATTGTGGTAATAAAATTTTATAAAAATCCTGGATCCCCGCGTTCGCGAGGATGACGTGGACAGGTGTTTGAATCTTTAATAAGATCGTACAAATTTCTTTTGTTTTGTACAAACACCATAACCCCTTTTATTCAGTGATACATATATGCCACAACACTACCTTTGTATTGGTTCTTCAGCTGCGGGCCTAGCAACCGCAAGTAAGCTTCGTCAGCTTGATGATTCCGCCCGAATAACCGTACTGACGGCTGAACAAGAGATGCCCTATAATCGTTGTTCATTATCAAAATATCTTGCCGGCGAACGGTCCAATGATCAGATCAGGACAAGAACAAAATCATTTTTTACCGAAAATAATATTGATTTAAAACTTAATTCGCCTGTTGTCGCGCTTGATGCACAAAAACAATCGGTTACCACGCAGTCTGGTCTAACCTTTGGGTATGATAAACTCTTTTTAGGTATGGGCCGGTCGCCTGGGAAACAGACGGTGTTAGGAGCTCAAGCTCAAGGGGTATTTAGTTTTTATGGCCTTGATGACAGCAATAACATACTTATGTACATCCGTAATTATGGTATTAAGCATTGCTTGATTGTCGGTGCTGGGGTAACCGGGCTAGAAGTTGCTGACGCGTTAGTAAAAAAAAATATCTCGATTGCCATGGTTCAACGGTCATCGCAGCTTCTGTCTCATAATCTTGATCAGGAAGGTTCACAGTTTCTTGAAGCCTTGTTGATGAGTAAGCATGTTAGCCTCTACAAAAAGGTTACGGTGCAGGAAATTCAAAGCCTTCAAGGCCGCGTCGTTGGGGTTGTTTTGAGTGATGGTTCTGTGGTAAAAACTGATATGGTTATTTTTGCTACAGGAAGCACATTAAATAGTGATTTTGCCAAGGAAGCAGGAATTGCTGTTGAAGGCTCAGGAATCAAAACGAACGAATATCTCCAAACATCTATCGAAAACGTTTATGCGGGTGGCGATATTGCTTTAGTTAAAAATCTACTCACGCAGCGTGTTGAACAAAACTCATTGTGGTCAGATGCTGCTATGCAAGGTATGTTTGCTGCAAGTAATATGGTGGGCATTCCTAAGGTTTATGAAGGAATTTTGCCGGTCACAAATACGTTTATTTTTGGCTCAGGGGTTGCTTTTATTGGTGATGTTGCGAGCTTTAGTGAGTATCAAAATCTTGTTAAAAAAGATGATAAATCATACCATCGGTTCTTGTTTCAAGATGGTGTTCTTAAGGGGTTTATCATGATTGGTAACGTTGGACCCATTGGCAATCTTAAGCAGGCAATATTGTCAAAGCAGGTTGTTGCTGCGGCGTTGTAAGATTCAGGGCCGTTCGCCCTGAGGAGGGCTGAAGGCCCGTCTCGAAGGGTACCACGAACGGCAGTGCATCAAAAAAATGTCCCTAAATACATTGTAGCACCCTTGCGAATGCCATGGGTAACTTGTGTGCCATTTTTTAATTCCTGTGCTGTTTTTCCTAAATATTCTTTAAGAGATACGATGCGAACACAGAGTTTTTTTCTGTCTTTAGCTGGGTACAATGATGCGTTTGAATGAATTTTTCCGTTACTTTTAAGCAAGCCACTTGCTTCAATGATGTGATCGTCTCCTGCGTAAAGTGCTACATGGCACATCTGTTTATTTTTAGTACCAGTAAAGAAAATAGCATCACCCGGTTGCAGTAAATCGCCGGTTGCTATTTTTTTAGCCACAATTTCTTGAGATCGAGAGTTACGTGGAATTTCCATGTCATGCATGCTGAAGGTTAGTCTGAGTAGATTTGAACAGTCTATGCCGGTGATCTTATGTTTTAAATGGCTTTGTTGCATGCTGTTGCCACCCCAAACATAGGGCGTATCAATAAATTTTTTTGCGATTTCAACAATACTATTGCGTATCTCTTGTTCAGAGTTAGTTTTGATGGATGATAATTCTTGTGCGTCATCTTTAGAAACAAGTCCTTGTAGGTCATTGGAAAACATGATAAGCCAGTAATTCCTTTCAGAGATGTGTTTCCCGGGGAGCTTGGTGCCAAAAGGTAGCGGTGAAGTGGTTATTTTTTTATTTCCTGAAGCTAAGAGTATGCGGGCATTTTGACTGGTTACCACCAAGTTATGCTGAAAAAAATCTTGCACCTCCGTGGCATGACTTTTTTGGATGTACCCTTTCATAGGGTTGCCTTCAGCATCCTTTTGTTCAAGTGATGTTGCTTCAATCCATCCTGGAAATTCTAATGAGTGTTCTGCAAAAATTTTTTCACCAAACAAAAGTTGTGAAATTTGGCCAAGGCCCTCTCCTTTAATATCTCTTGATAGAGCTGGTCCTTTTATTCCTGTAGGGGCTTGGTGAGCTGAGGCGCGTAGATCTGTTAGTGGTGAGGTGATAACCATGGAGATTGGTTTGCTGTGAATAATATTGGTCAGTGATAAAAATAAGACATTTACCAAAAACAGATTCGATAATTGTTGAAACATAGTAAATCTCCTTTAAGCGTATTTATCCTGTTTATTATTAAAGTTTAAATTTGTATATTACAGTTTGATTATAAGTTTATCATCTTTAAGTAGTCAATGTATCACGTTAAAATATTTTTTTCTATTTGTAATGTTGTAAATATTCTTAGTGAACTATTTTTATTACCTGCTAAACTTACACGATATTTGGGATTTTTGGGGTAACTATTTCTTGTAAAGGCTTATTTCTATGAAACTACGATCAAAAAAAGTGACGACAAAAAAAGAGAGTTCAAAAGAAGTCATCTATGGTGCGCATTCTATTATTGAGATGCTTAAGGCTAAAAAGCGTCGGTTGATATCGATATATACCAAAAAACCTTTTCCTAAATCGTGGGAACGTCTTCAGCCTTATCTTCCAAAATCAATACCAAATATCCAGTACGTTGAAAAAAATGTTCTTGATGGGATTGCACAATCACCTGATCATATGGGTGTTGTTGCTTTAGTTTCGCCTTATAAGTTCTACCCAAAAATGTTTACGCCTAAAACGCATCCATTCGTTATTCTGTTGGATGGTATTCAAGATGTTGGGAATCTTGGCGCTATTTTACGTTCTGCTTATTGTGCAGGTCTTAATGGGGTTATTGTTCCAACTATGAAAGCGGCTCCGATTACACCGGCAGTATTCAAAGCCTCTGCTGGATTAGCAGAGTATCTTGATATTTATCAACCATCATCGACAGCGCAAGCGGTTATGGAGCTTAAGCAGGCCGGCTATACTATGTATATGGCTGTGATCGATGGCAAGAACGTTACCCAGATGGAATTTAAAGAACCAATGTGTTTGGTTATTGGAAATGAAGCCACTGGGATTAGTCGTGACATTAAAAAACAAGGTGTTGCCATTACTATTCCACAACGCCCTGATGTTTCTTATAACGCTTCTGCTGCGGCAGGAATTCTTTTATTCTTTATGACTTGGCGCATTTCTCAATAGATTTTTATTCGTCGAAGAGCTCTAATATTCTTTTTACTTGGTTTTCGGTGTCTTCCAATGAACCTGGGACTACTACTGGCGCTGCTGGTTTGTTGAGCTTATTTTCTGGAACAAAGGCTTGCCTTGTTTCTGTTGCCCCACCTACCGGGATAAGTGTTCTTGTTGGCGCTGCATGTGGAGCCTGTGCTGCTTGTAGCATAGGGAAACTGGGGAATATAAAGAGTAGCATCATATATTTTTTCATAGAGCTTCCTTTCCTTTATTTAAAAGATTTATCATTGGTTAGATGATTTAATATTTTTACCATAGTCATGGTGTAATCAAAAGATCAATAAAAAATTATTTATTGAGTCTAATGAGAGATTTTTCAATTTTAAGAAGAATCTTAAAATTGGTTATAACTTTTATAGAAATTACAGTCTGATTTGTTCATATAGTCTTTTAATTGCTGTTTTTTTAAAAAAAACACTTCATCTATAGGAAAATAAGATATTTGCGAGATATCATATTTTATTCGGCTTCGTCAGTTTTAAGATGGCTGTTTTTTATATTGCAGCATCATGAACTTGACTCTTCGGCTTAAGTGTCGAGGTGAGTTTTACTTAATGAATTAATACTTTGATGTATACAAAGGAGAGAGTGTTGAATAGCCGATTATTTATGGAGTATGTACAATATTGCTGTTTATTATTTGTTTTATTGTATGTCAGCACATTGAACGCAACGATTACGTTTACTAATGTAAGTTCTGATCTTGTTATTAAAAATCAAATTTTTAAGGTTGATGTTCCGTCAGTATTTAAGGGTTTTGATCAACGTTCTTTCATTCAGCTTCGTTCTGTTGATTTGGATACTAATAAAAATAGTATTTTAGAGATAGAAATGGTGAAAGGGTTGCCGTTAAGAGCTTGTAATCTTGATGATGCAACGTTTGCCAGTACTTATCCTGATATAAATTGTTTCATTAGAACACTGAGTAATTCGTTGGTTTATAGTGATAGAAATAATAGCCAAGCATTGTTGTACGGCGATAGGACAAACAGTAGAGCATTGTTATTTGGCGATAGGCTGAATAGTCGAGCCTTAATCTACGGTGATAGAGCAAATAGTAATGCATTGTTATTCGGTGATAGGCTGAATAGTCGAGCCT
>CAYHBO010000018.1:0-29775 GCA_964354855.1 uncultured Pseudomonadota bacterium
TAAAAGTGAGCCTTTTAAGATACTCGGTGAATTTTAGGACAACCACAAAACTGAGGGATCTAAGTGTTTTTGACCAAACGTTGAAAAAGCTGGTTCAGAGTAAGTTATTAAACTTGTTTTGCGGTGATAGCATTGAGTAAGATGGTGATATCAGAGTAACCATAAAAAACTTTAGGGTTTTTTTAATGATATCCCAGTTGATAATCTAATAATTTAGTGAAAAAGATTTTCTACCTGAGCCCCATTGAACATAATGTCATAAGTAGCTTTGCATAATGGTAGGCTGACGTTGTAGTGTTGCATAAGCTTCATGACCGATTCAACGGTGTTGATGCCTTCAGGTAGTGTCCCAAATTCACGTGTGAGCTCTTCCATGGTTCTTCCGTGCGCAATCAAGCGACCAGCTTTGAGATTTTTACTGAGTGATCCGGTGCAGGTTAAAATCATATCGCCGAGCCCGGAAAGGCCATAAACGGTTTCTCGTTGCCCACCCATGGCGAAGACTAAAGTTGCCATTTCTTCTAGAGCTCGTGTAAGCAAATATGCTGTAGTGTTATCTTTAAAGCCAGCGCCATTCACCATGCCTGTCATCAAAGCAATGACATTTTTAACCGCGCCGCCGACTTGAACGCCAATTGGATCAGAAGAAATTTGTGATATAAAATAATTATTGTTAAGAAGCTGTGCAAGTTCGTTGCAAACTGTTGTATCAGTACTCGCGATTGAAGCAGAAGAAAATTGTTTATGCATGAGTTCATGGGCGAATGTCGGGCCACCAAAGACTGCTGCCTTTATTGAGTCATCCATAATACTTTGAATAATTTGTGTTGGAAGTTTTAAGCTTTCGGCTTCGATGCCTTTACTGAGTACTATCCAGGTGGCATTGGTTGAAATATAAGGTTTTGCTTGTTGTACGAGGTTGCCTAGAAATTTTACCGGGATCGCTTCAAAAATCCAGTTAGTATCTTGTAATGCTTCTTTTAAGCTGGTGGTAGCCGAGATATTCTTATGTAAAACAAAATCAGGACAGTAAAGCCGATTTATATGATCGTGCTTAATGTCGTAAGCAACTTCAGGTTCATGACACCATAAGATTACGTCATGACCATTGTCCGCGAGAAGTGATGCAACCGCTGTTCCCCATCGGCCAGCACCAAGGATGGCTATAGATGGGCATGGAATCATGAATTAAACTCCAAAATTTCGTTGAATGCCAGTGAACTTATCGATACATCCTTGTAGTATAATTTCATTGGCTTCAGGCCAGAATGCATCAAGAAACATAAGCTCACTATAAGCGGCTTGAAAGAGAAGAAAATTGCTGAGGCGTGAAACGCTTCCGGTACGAATGATTAGTTCAGGATCGGGCATGCCTGATGTCCAAAGATACTCTTTAATGGTATCGATAGAAATTTCATGAGCGTTAATTTCCCCAGTTTTTACTTTTTTAGCTATTGCTTGCATAGCGTGTGCGAGTTCTTGTTGAGCCCCATAAAAAAATAATAAATTAAGATTTAACACCTCAAGATGTTTTGTTTGTTCTTCAAGATGATCAATGGTTTTAAGGATGTCTGCGGGGAATAAGTTTCGATCCCCTAAGAAGCGAATTCTTACTTGTTCTTTAATCAATTCAGGTAATTGACTGGCGAATTCTGTTGAAAGAAGGTTAAAAAGATAGCTTTTTTCCAATTCAGATCGACGGATGTTTTCCAGTGAAAAGGTATAAAAAGAGAGGTATTTAATGCCATTTTTAATGCATACCGTGATGGCTGAACGGACCGCATCGATTCCTTTTTTATGCCCAAAAAACGATTCTAATTTATTTTGTTTAGCCCAGCGACGGTTACCATCTGGTATAATGGCGAGGTGTTTCATGCCTCATTTCTCCTTAATTTAATCAAATACGAGTGGGAATAAAAAGTTCAACTTATACTACTCTTTTTTTCGTGATTTTCAATACTATTGGGTTTTAATGATTTTTAAGGGTATTTTAATATCAGAAATAGGAATATTTTCCATTTGACGGAATTAATAAATAATGATACTCTCAAGTAATTACATATAGAATTGAAAAAATATTTACTGGTTGTACTATCTTATGGATCATAAAGGATAAAACCGTTTAGGTTGTGGGTATTTAATGTACAACAGAAAAACAACATGAGATTGGGAGGAATTTAGCTATGAAACACATTAAACATAAAATTAAAGCCATTATCTTTGATATGGACGGGACGATTATTAAAAGTGAACAGGTTTATGACAAAGTCGTTTTAGATTTGTTGAAGGAAAAGGGTATTTTTGAAATTTCAAGTGACAAGCTTGCTGTTTGGAGTTCCCTTGCTGGGATGAGTCTTAATAATGCATCCGGGGTCTTAAAAAAGCTGTTTGAGCTTGAAGATGAAATTGAGCATTTGGTTGAGCGACAAGTTGAGATTGCCAACAAATATCTTGGAGAGAAGGTGAACTTAATTGAGGGGTTCGAGGCCTTTCATAAGGAACTTCGAGAACATAATATTCCGACGGCCATAGCAACTAACGCTTATCCTGCAAACTTACTAAAAATTGATGAAACAATTAATTTACAACAGTTTTTTGGTAAACATCTTTATTCCGTTGGGCATGTTAACTTCGTTGCCAAGCCTGATCCTAAAATTTTTATTCATGCAGCAGAGCAACTAGGGGTAAAGCCTGAAGAGTGTATCGTTTTTGAAGATTCTGTTCATGGATTTAATGCCGCAAAGGCGGCCGGTATGAAATGTATCGCCATCAAGAATGAAAGAAATGCTGAACTTCTTCATATGGTTCATGAAGCAATTGAACATTATGGTGAAGCAATAGAAGCTTTAAAGAAAATATTGTAGTCAGCATGGCACATGAAACATCATTGGTTTAAGATTCTTTTATCCTTCATAGGTTTCTCTATGGGGATTTTTTCTTGGTACTATTTTTATGTCAGAAATTCTCAACAAGTGATCGTTGAGAATTTTCAGTTAGTTGCTCATGATGGCATGATTTGTATTAATCATCTTGCGATACCATGTGTGAGGCTGAACAAGGAGTCTTCATTGAGCCTTGAGGTACAAGACAGCATGCTATCGCCTACCAGTCCCTTTATCGTGTGTCATGATGTACAGGGGACTATTCTACATAATGACAAAGAGGCAGGGTCTTTTAAAACAGAACACATGACGATTAATCGAGAAAAGAAAACATTGAATTTTCCAACAAAGCTACAGGGGCAACATGCTCTGGTTAGTTTTAGTGTTGGTATGATGAATATTGATATTCAAAATCAAGAAGTAATTATGGAAGATGGTGTTGAAAGTTGCTTCTTTATATCGCGCGGCAAGCAACCGCAGCCGTGACTGAGGTCGGTTTGAGTTCAAGTAACGTTTTTCCTGCTTGTTGTAAGGTGACACCAGTCGTGCATAAATCATCAATAAGCAGAATTTTTTTGCCCTGAACATATGAAAGATCTCTAAAGCCATACCAATCATTAATGTCAAATGCCTGAGCGATATTTTTTTCGCGATTACTTTTATTGAGTCGTGATTGAAAGAGTGTTTTCTTTTTGCGATAGATGAGAGGAATGACTGGGATATTTAATTGCTTTCCAATAACGTTGGCTATGACGGTTGCCTGGTTAAAACCACGGCGGGCGTAACGGCTCCAGTGCAGTGGAATGGGAACAATGATGTCAGGGGCTAGCAGTTTAAAATCGATGAGTTCAAGCATGAGGGTGCCGAGCTGCTTACTTGCAAGAACATCTTGCGCAAATTTTCTAAGAACTAACCCACGTAATGAATTTTCATATGATGATGCAGCGTAGATGCGCATAGCATGTTTTCCCGTAAGTGGCACAAATATGCTGGTTACCGGTTTAATCAAACTCCCACAAGGACCACATAGAATTTGTGTTGGTGGGAGAAGGTGTTTGCAAGAAGGGCAATGAGAGGGGTAAAAAAATTGTAGGAGCGACTTAGCTTTTATGATCCAATCCAAAGTACAAGCCTTAAGAAGATGTTTAAAATTAATCCAGATAACAATGCACTGAACATACGAAGTGGGAATTCATAAAAATTAATAGCCCATAGGCGATAACATAAAATGGGTAAAAAGAATCTGAACGCATGAAAGAGTAAGAACCCGACAATAATGATTTTAATGCTTGGGTGAATGGCAAAAAAGGCGATAAGAAAGGCTAAGAATTTATCAAGGACAATGACGGAGGGGTCTTTATCGGTTTCGTGTTGTAAGGCTAAGTAAATAATCAGAAGTGAAGCCAAGGTGATAGCCGTGATACTGGAAAAGAAGATTGTAGCATTGCACCAATACAGGGCACGTAGTAAAAATAATGTTGGAATTGCAAGTCCCGTTGCCATAATCGAGCCACCCAAGCGGTCACCGAGTCCCCAGAATGAGGCGATTTGAAAACAAAATGCTTTAATGTTTGTTACCATAGGAATCATAAACCGTTTTAATCATTATACAAAAGACACCAACGACAATGCATGCATCTGCAATGTTGAACGTAGGCCAATACCATTCGTGAACGTGTAATTCAATAAAATCTACTACCGCTCCATACCAACAACGATCAAAAAAATTAGAAACTGCACCTGCAAGAATCATTGTTTCAAAGATAATTTTGGAACCGGTGCGATATTGCATAATCGTATACACACCAAAGATCACAATAACAAGGGCAATAATTGAAGTCAATAACCAGAAGTGAACCGGCGATGAAAATTGCAGCATGCTCCAACTAATTCCACGATTCCATGCAAGGGTGAAAGAGAGATTATTATTGATAACCAAAGGGTCATTGGAAAGTTTGCTGACCGCCCAACATTTAGAGAATCGATCGGCTGAAAGGCATAAGATAAAAATGATATGGTAAAGAAGGTAGTAAAACATGGTATTGGTTCTTTCTTATGATCTTATCTGTGCTCCTGTCTGTTCAATTGAACGGAGTGCAGCATGATAAACGGTTTCAATTTCATTTTTTTCTAAGGTATGTTCCATATGTTGCAACCATACTCTAAAGGTAATGGCGCGAACATCCGGTTGAGCTTTGTTTTCATAGAAGTCGATTATCTCAACAAGGGTGATTAATGGTGAGATGGAAGTCAGTAAATCTTCAAGTTTTTGGCAACTGAGAGTAAATGGGACTAATAAACTGAGATCAAAGAAGGTTTCTTGAAAGCGGGATGCTGCTTTGTACTGGGTTGCTTCTAGAGGATGCGTGGTTAGGAAACTGCCATCAAGTTCAAAGATAAAAGCACTACTTTCCGGTAACGCATCTATTTTATTGAGCATGATTGGATTTACCATGCCGGCGATTCCAATCAACGTTTCATTATAGAATAGTTCTGCTGTTTGATAAGCATGAGCCCAGGGAACAAGTGTTTTAGTTGTTTTTTCCCAGGTAATTTTTCTCGTAAACCCAACACTTTTAAAAAGTTTGGTGAGATGATGTTTGCTTAGATAAAAATCTATTGGTTTTCTTTTATCAAAGAAAATCCCGCTTACTTGTGCTTGTTCTACCGGAAGTAATTTATTTTTATGCCAAACTCTGCCCGCTTCAAAAAAAGCGAGGGAGTCTTGATGTACTATGTTATCACTGACGTTCTTAAGAAGACCGGGTATTAATGAAGTTATAAGCTGAACACAGTTTTCAGAAATTGGGTTAACCATGCTGATGGTTTCATGAGGGGTAAAATCTAAAATTTTAAGAAAAGCTTCATCGAATAATGCATAGTTTCGTTGTTCCATCATTCCCGCACCATGAGCAAGGTATTGTCGAATTTTTCTGATTCGTTCCACGGGTGTTACATCAAATGGTTGGCGTTGCATTGGAGGAAGTTCCAGTGGAATATTGTTGAATCCGTAAGATCGAATAATTTCTTCTAAAATATCTTCTTTGATACGAATATCTTTACTGGATCTAAAGGTTGGGACTTCGATTTCATATATCAATGGTTCTGTGTATTTAAGTGAGACGTTAAATTCAAGGGGAGAGAGTAGCGCTACTACCTCATCAGAAGAGAGGGTAATGCCGGAACGTTTTTGTATGAACTCATGAGAGATTTCAATAATGTTTGGTTTAACTTCTTTGCCGAGGGCTATGACGGGGTCGGCATATGTTGCGTTTAAGTTGCATTGTTCAAGAAGTTTAATGAAACGAAAGACGGTCTCAAGGGCCAAATTTGGGTCCAATGTTTTTTCGAATCGTGATGATGAATCGGTTCTTGTTCTATGATATAATGCTGATTTACGGATAGTTGCCGCTTCAAAATTGGCAGCTTCAAAAAAGATTGATGTGGTTGTAGCCGAAACTGAGTCGTTTCTACCACCTTTAACCCCGGCAAGACACAGAGGCTTTTTGCCATCAGTAATGATTAAGTCGTCAGGGGTTAGTGTTATTTCATCGGCATCAAGGAGATGAAGTTTTTCAAGACTCTTTGCTTTGCGAATGATGATTTTTTTTTCTTCGATATGTGCTGCATCGTAGGCGTGCCCCGGTTGTCCCCAGTCCATAGCAAGATAGTTAGTGATATCAATGATGCTGTTCATTGGGCGGGCGTCAACCATCATGAGTCTACTAGCCAACAATGGATGAGAGGGTTTGTTTTCAAAAGAAGATATGTAGAGACCATTAAAGGTAAAACAAGCGTCTTGAGCCTGATTGTTTATGGTAAATGGCATTGAGCTGGTTGGTATTGATATGGCATCGAAGCGTTCTACATTGATTTTATGTAAAAAATTTTCTGCCGGCTTGAGGGGTAATTTCAGAAAAGCTGCAATCTCGCGAGCAAAACCTCTGTGTCCCCACATATCAGGGCGATGAGTGATGGATTTATTATCAACTTCTAGTACGATGTCTTCCGCTGCAAAATAGTTACGCCATCCGCCAGAGAGATCCTCTTGTGTTATGTTGAGCGCGGGAACAAGTCCCCCTTTATCACCACAAAAATCGATAAGGGTTGCCCATGTGAACGAGTCACCTATTTTCTTTACCAAGAAATAAGCTGAGGTCTGATTGGTCATGAATTCATTGGTTCGGGCCGTGAGGGTTATTTCTTTGTTAAGTTCAGGAATAATATTTTTAGTTGCATCTGGGGATAAGCATTGTGCTATGAAAAAATTATCTAAGGGAATTTTTATAGGAGTAACTTGTTCAATCTCTGCGGTAATTTGATTAAAAAGCGTAACAATTTCGTGAACGTTCTGGGTGCGCCAGTCCGCTTCGATGTGATCAAATATCCAGGCTAATGAGAGTTTCATGTGGGTTAACCATTCAATTTTAGGGTTTTCTTACCGGTGAATGGTTTTTATAATGCCGATTTTTAGTTTAGCCGTCAATGATCGTTCATTGACTTTACTTAAATATTGACATACTTTCATTGTTCATATTTCAATGTTTACGGATAATTTTTAACCCTTTTTACGATAGAGGTATCTATGAATACAACGAAACTTTCTCTTTTAGCGGTTCTAGCGCTTTCATCGAGTGTTTTACGTGCTGACATTGTAGATTTAAGTTACACTAAAGCTGACTTGGCTTCTGTAGAAAAAACAACAGCACTTATGAATACTTGTCGTTCCGTATATACATTAATTGCGAATAAAAATATTCCTCAGAATTACATTGGACATGCTTTTGATGCAGCAAAAAAAGTTGATGAATTTACTGATGCAGCACTTGAAGGTGATGATGTAGTGAATAGAATCGGCAGAATTGCTGATGCTTGTGCTGAAGCAAGAAATAAAATTGCTAAACCACTTTTCACGGAAAAATGGAAAGGTCAAGATTACGCTAAAATGTCCAGTGCTGTAGTAACGGCAGTTGCTGAAGAACTTGCTCAAGGTTTTGCGACGAAGATGATCAAAAAGAATTTTGCCGATGGCGATCAAAAACAACGGTTGTATCGCAGAGCGTTGTATGTTGGAAAAAATATTGCTTTAGGTGCAATGTTTGATGTGGTGAAGGCTCTTACTGACAACCAAATTTACGGCCTTAAAAAAGTCGAAGGAAAAGAAGTTGCAGCAGACTACTGGAAAGTAGCTAAAGATGCAGCAGTTAAGGCTCTCTTAAAATCACTTGTTAATCAAGTAATTGGTGAGATCTTAATAAGCAACGCAGCTGATGATTCAGCTACACCGATTGTTTTAAAAGCTGAGAAATGCCTTAACATAATTTAAGACTTCTTACCTAAGATTAAGAAATAATAAAACCCCCCGGAGATATTGAAATCTTCGGGGGGTTTTATTTATCGCTGCTGTGAGATGTTAACCCTGAGCTTGTTCTTCAACCTGTTCTTGACTTGCGGCTTGTACTGATGTTTGTTTGCGCAGATAGGCAGGCGTATCTAAACTATGATCATTAAGTTCCATTGGATCACGTTCTTGTTTTGCTAGGTGACTTTCTTGTGATTCACCTTGTTTTGCTGCTGGGATATAGCCGGTATGTTGTTGAGGTTTAACTGCATAAGGAATAACACTATCTGCCTTTTGTTGCTCGTCAAATCCGGTTGCAATAACGGTAACCATGATTTCATCACCCATAGAAGCATCAATAACTGAACCTAAAATAATGTTGGCATCCGGGTTAACTAACTCGTAGATGAGTGATGCCGCTTCATTAATTTCATAAAGACCAAGGTCAGCATTTCCTGAAATATTGATAAGAACTCCTTTGGCGCCCTTGATGCTTAAATTTTCTAGCAATGGCGAGCTGATTGCCTTACGTGCTGCTTCTTCTCCACGACCTTCACCGCGAGCTCGACCGGTACCCATCAATGCCATGCCCATGTTTTTCATGATTGCTTTTACATCGGCAAAGTCAACATTGATATGGCCAGGTTTGGTGATAATGTCCGATATTCCTTTAATTGCTTGCTGTAATACATCATTAGACATAGAGAATGCGTTTAACATAGAGATGCGTGCATCGGCAATTTCAAGTAAGCGTTGATTAGGAACAATTAATAAGGTATCAACGGTTTTTTTTAAATTCGCAATAGCTTCTTCTGCGATCATGGTGCGTCGTTTTCCCTCAAAAGAAAAAGGCTTTGTGACGACGGCAACGGTGAGAACGCCAAGTTCTCGTGCAATATGTGCGATTACTGGAAGTGATCCTGAGCCTGTTCCACCACCCAAGCCACAGGCAAGAAATAAAATATCCGCATGTTTAATGTGTTCAATTAAAGTTTCAATATCTTCTTCAGCGGCTCTTCTGCCGATATCAGGATTAGCCCCTGCGCCAAGGCCCTTGGTAATCTTAGTTCCTAGTTGGATTTTTATTGGTGCGAGAGAGTTTTCAAGCGCCTGAGCATCGGTATTAGCGATCATGTATTCTACATTGGGAATTTCGTTGTTTTCTATCATGCTGTTAACGGCGTTGCCACCGGCTCCTCCAACGCCAATAACTTTGATGCGAGCTCCTAGTTTTAATTCTTTTTCTTCTTCACAAAGTATTAACATGAATAATTACTCCTTTTTGGTGAGTGGTTATAGAAAATCATAGATCCATGATTTCATACGTTTAAATATGCGAACAAAAGATGCTTCTTGTGTGGTTGTCATTTGATTGGTTGCTGCTTGTCCGGTTGCGTGTAATAAAAGTCCATAAGCCGTTGCATAGATGGGGCTTTTAAGCATGTCCCTGACATGCTTGGTTGCAGCCGTTGTTTTTATGAGTGGACATCCAATACGTACCGCCATGTCTAATTTATTTTGAGCTATTTCTTGTATGCCGGAAAGAAGGCTTCCCCCGCCGGTTAACACGAGTCCTGCTGGCATGAATGATCTGAGTTTAAAATCTCTAATTTCATCTGAAAATAATTCAAAAATTTCTTCAGCTCGTGAACGTAAGACATTGTTGATAAAAGATACCGCAACCTGTTTTTGTCCTAGGTCATAATCAAGATCAATGCTGACCGTAGCATTTGCATGAGGGTTATAGGTAACACCATGTTGTTTTTTAAGAAGTTCTGCATTTTCTTTAGAGATGGTGCAAGCAAATGCTAAATCTTGAGTGAAATGATTTCCTGCAATGGGGAGTACTTTTGAATAGTGAATTCTTCCATCTTTGTAGATAGCAAAATCTGAAGTTCCTCCGCCAATATCAATGATACCTACACCCATTTCCCGTTCAGCCGGTGTTAGTACGGCATCAGCTGAAGCGATTTGTTCTAGAACAATGTCAAGTACGCGAATGCCGGCAAGCTCACACGATTTAACAATATTTTGAGCAGAGGCAACTGCCCCGGTGATGATATGAACTTGTGCCTCAAGGCGTACCCCATACATGCCTAGAGAATCAAGAACATACTCTTGTCCATCAACACGAAAATATTGTGGTAGTACGTGTAAGATATCCTGGTCTTGTGGGATCGGTATTGCTTTTGCGGCATCAATAACGCGGTTAATATCTTCTTGTGAAACGTCGCGGCGCTTGATGGCAACGACGCCGGTGGAGTTGTACGATTTGATATGGCCACCTGAGATGCCAACGACCGCAGTTTCAACCGGAACCCCGGCCATTTCAGACGCCTGTTGTGTAGCGATTTTGATGGATTCAACCGTCTTGCTGATATTAACCACTACCCCTTTTTTAAGGCCGTATGATGGTGTTTGTCCTATGCCCACCACCTGTACCCCGTTCTTGGGATCGACTGTGGCAATCAGTACACAAATTTTTGTTGTGCCAATATCGATTGCTGTAAGATAGTTTCCTAGTAATGTTTTCTTCATAATTTTTTTCTCCCCCGTCTCCCTAGATCAACAATTCTCGTTACAATGCGTTTTTTAAAGCGCAGATCAAAAATAAGTTCATAATTTTGTGCCTCCGATAATGCTTTTTTATTATCAAGATCTTGCTGGATGGTAGTGATATGATTGAATTTTTCTTGATCGAATAAACTCTTGTGGTCAGTAATAATTTTTATATTTTTGAGTGATTCTTTTTTTTGCAAGATAATTTCGTGAGGTCCTTGATAGTTAAGGGCGAAGCTTTGCCAAAAGGTTGCATCAAGTGAGCATAAAAGTTGGAATACGTGTTCGTTCATAGTTAATGAAAGATAGGTGGGATTAACCATGACTAAGGGAAGTTCATTGGTGGGAAAGTTTTCGAACGCGCTTGCTTCGTAGAGTTGTTTATTTTCGCCTACGAGCGATGTATGGTTTACCATAAACATTGGAGTTATACCTTCTATAGTTACCAATAGTGTTTTTGATGGAACATATCGGTATGATATCGATTTAATCAGATTAAATTTATCCCTGATGCTACTATAAAAATCTCCTTGGCTAAAACGCAAGAGATTGCCATTTGCAAATTCATGATCAATGAACATTTCAATTTCATGCTGAGCGGTATCAGAAAAAAAATGGTTAAATTGACAGGTGATGGTGTCTGCAGTGAAAAAACGTTTGGTTATGTAGAGCTTAGTGGTTGAGTAGCACCAGGTTCCTGCTCGGTAGGATAGATAGGCAATTGGTGAAACAATTGTTAGGAGTAAAGAAACAAGAATAATTCGACGTATCTTAAAAAATGATCTTAAACGACTCATTATTTCCCCTCTTCAATTTTGCCCGGTTTTTAAGGAGCGTAGAACAGGGGGATGAGCTAGGGCAATAGATCTGCTCAATTCGTTATTTTGATTTAATGACTTTAGCAATAGATTGCCAGCCGATAAAGGTGCCATCACTTCATGATTGGGTTGCTGTACCATCTTTTGATGATGCTTATGGGAGATTGAATTTACTGATTTTGGACAAATTTAAAGTGCCATTTTACATTTGTCCAAAGTTGCTTGAAATGTCTTATAGGACGATTGATACAGTAAGGCATTGTTTTTGGGGCACTCAGGATCGTTTATCCTTCAAAAGTCTTGTGAATTGACCCAATTTATTCTAGTTTGATTGTCATCCTGAACTTGGTTCAGGATCTAATCCAAAATAATAAAAATTTAAGGAAGAAAGACTGGATCCTGAACCAAGTTCAGGATGACAAGTCCGGTAGAGTGTCTCCCATGAACATAAAAAACTTGTTATTAATATTGGTAGGAGTAAGCATGACTATGGCTTGTGAATCTCAAGTAGTTATATAATTTGAAGAAGCAATTTTTGAGACCTCCTATGCCCATGTCTGGTACAAAAAATTTTATACTCCTGTATCAAAAGATAAGACCCCGGTGATTTGCCTTCATGGTGGCCCGGGAATGGGACACAACTACATGTTTGCCTTAAAAGATCTTGCATCTGATAATCCGGTTATTTTTTATGATCAGTCCGGTTGCGGGAATTCAAAGGCCAAAGATGCTAGTTTCTCAAACTGGACTTTGGACTATTTTCTTCAGGAGTTAACCGAATTTATTAATCATCTTGGTTATAAGAAAGTATATCTGTTGGGATCATCATGGGGTGGAACGCTTGCAACCAAGTACACACTTGAGCATCAAGAAAGGGTTGCGGGGCTTATTTTAGCAAGCCCATGTCTTAGTTACCCTCAGTTAGTAGATGATTCTCGAAAATTAGCTGAAAGCTTATCTCCTGGTATGGCTGATGCTATGGTAAAAGCTGAGCATGAAAACAGAATCAATACTTTTGAGTATGAACAAGCTTCTTCGATGTTTTATAATAATTTTCTTTGTCGAATTGAGCCCTGGCTACAAGAGTTGCTTGATTCGATGTCTATATGTTTTTTAGCAAAAATTTTTTTACCGATGACAGGATCAAATGTGATAACGGTACGTGGCAATCTAGAAAATCTTGATCTTACCAATGACATGGCAAAAATTACGGTTCCGACACTAATTACTTGTGGTAAGTATGATTTTATTACGCCGGCATCTATGCAATTGTGTGTAGATAAAATGAGTAATGCAACGCTTACGGTTTTTGGAGCAAGCAGTCATATGGCATTTTTGGAAGAACCTGAAAGCTATCTAAAGACCATTAAAACTTTTTTAGAGGTACATTAAATGCATGAACTTGCGCGTGCGGTTATTATTGATCAAGACCATATTCTTTTGTGCAAAAGCACAACCGCTAAGCACCCGTTCTATTTCTTACCTGGTGGACATGTTGACCCGGGTGAAACACCCGAAGAAGCGATTGTGCGGGAGCTGCAGGAAGAGACCGGGGAGCCATTTGTTCTTGATGGGTTTCTAGGTGGCTTTGAGTATTCTTTTGTTCCTGCCAACTTACAAAAAGCATGTCATACGCATGAACGAAACATTATTTTTCAAGCCCATTCTCAAATCATAAAATTTGATCGACCATTGGTTCAACAAGAAGATCATATTGAACTTGTCTGGATTCCCTTAAATTTGCTTGGTACCATAGAGCTTAAACCTGAAAAGCTTAAGGTTCTGATTAAACAGTGGATACTTGATATTTGATAAAAAAGCTGACTTAATAGTTTCATTAAAGATGTGATTTTTTCATACGTCATCATCGCGAATGCGGGGATCCAGGTCTTACTTCGTCTTTAAAATCTTCTCTTATTTCTTTTTTTTAAATTTTTTAGAAAGTAAGAAAAAATAAGAAGGCTGGATCCCCGCATTCGCGAGGATGACGTGTAGAAGAGAATAAAGGCTCAAAACAGAAAGAATTATTCATGATATTTAAGAATCGAATTGATGAGATAGACGCATTAAAAAAGCAGATTGATGCTAGGCGTCCTCTAAGTACACATGAAACAAAGCAACTTAAAGAATACTTTCGCATAGGCTTAACGTATTCAAGCAATGCCCTTGAGGGAAATACACTGACTGAAACTGAAACAAAAGTGATTCTTGAAGATGGGCTGACCATCGGTGGCAAAACTATGCGGGAGCATTATGAAGTTATTGGTCACAGCAAAGCATTTGATTTGATGGTTGAGTTATCAAAACATAACAGCATAGCAGAGCAAGACATTTTAAACTTACATGGTTTATTTTATATGCTTATTGATCAAAGTCAGGCTGGGGTGTATCGACATGAATCGGTTATTGTAACGGGGACTGATTTTGTTTTTCCAAAACCGGAACATTTGGCTTTAATGATGCAAGATTTTATTGTAGAATTGAGCTCTTTACGTCAGCAACAGCATCCAGCAGTATTTGCAGCGATTGCTCATCTTAAGCTTGTGACCATTCATCCATTTATTGATGGGAATGGTCGAACGGCAAGACTTTTAATGAATTTATTGTTAATGCAACAGGGGTATGTTATTACCATAATCCCACCAGTCATGCGGTCTCATTACTTGGCTATAGTACGAAAGGGCAACAAAGGAGATCATACTTCTTTTGTGAATTTTATTTCTGAGATGGTTTATGAGAGTCACAAAGAATACTTGAGGATGATTTGTTCATGATGTTTCTTATTTTTCTTGTAATGGGTTTTTTTGTTGGGTCAACTTACACCATGAAAGGTCATTCTTCTTTTCAAAGTCTTGCTTTGGCGGTTAGTGATGGTGATGCGCCTGAGGTCCATAAGATTCTCTTAGATTTGACCAAATATTCCAATAGAAAAATTCCTAAAGAATATCAAAATATTTGTATAGGGATGCTATTTAGGGCGGTGCAAAATAATAAATTTGGGGTTGTTCAAGAATTACTACGCTTTGGTGTCGAGGTTAATGTGATACATAAAAAGACAGGAAATAGTCCTCTGCACTATGCGGTTTTATTTCCTGACCCTCGTATGTTATGGGTTATTCTTCAAGAAAAAAAAATAAATTTTGATTGTGTTAATTTTCAAGGAAAGACGGCATTAGATCTTACGCAGAAGAATAAAGAATTATTTAAACAAGAGCTCATAAAAGAGGCTATTATTGCACAGAGAGAAAATCGTAAAATGCAACTAAGTTCTTTGTTAGAGACTGAAGATAAAAGACGGCGAGTCTTAAGATCTACTTCTAAACTATAATTCAATCGAATGTCTGAAACTAACTTTTGATTAACCTTCTTTCATAATCATGGTAATTTTTTGTTCATTACCGAATGTTTTTTTAAGCGATTTATTCTGTAGGAGAGATAATGATGAATAAAAAATGCACCATTGATAATGTTACTTGCCATGATGTTCAAGAAGATGAAGTTTTAACGATTTGGCATAAAATCTTACCACCAGCGATGTTAACCTTTATAACAATGCTGTTGTACTGGCCTTCATTGAGCTATCCGTTTCAGTTTGATGACATAGCCAATATTTCCAAAAAATTTACGATTAGATTTGATAATCCCCTGGTGCGTTGGTGGACACATAGTCGCTGGTTTAGTGATTGGCTAAACTCATTAAATTTTCAAATCGGACGATTTGAGCCTTTTTGGTACCGTATGACCAATGTGACGATTCATGTGTTGTCAGGAATTTTTATATTTTTGATGGTACTGAATCTGTGTAGCTTTCTCAAAAAGAAATCGTTTATTTTTAGTTATCGCTTGTTGATTGCAACTACAACTGCGGCGTTCTTTTTATTACATCCGGTACAAACACAAACAGTGTCCTATGTTATTCAAGCGCGTCAAGAAGGCTTAGCGACGCTATTTGTTTTAGCGCTGCTACATTTTTTTGTGCAATTTTTTGTAAGTCGTACCAATGTATTAAAAACGTTAAATCTTGGGATGTGTTTACTGGTAGGTGTTATTGCCTGTGGTATTAAAGAGATTGTTGTTGTGGTACCATTTTTACTGTTGCTCATTGATTGGTTTTTTATTTCAGGAGAACAGTGGCATACGTTTAAAAAACATTTTTATATTTTTGCATTGGTCAGCGTCTGTTTTTTAGGCGTATTTTTCCACTATCACCCAATTTCTATGGTTAAAGATGTGGTAACGTTTAATGCGCCTCCAACGGTGAATAATCGTGGAAATATTATTACGTCTGATGCATTTGATCACATTATGCCGAATCAATTTTTTATATCAGAATTTAAAGTTATTGTGCATTACCTAACAATGTTTTTTTGGCCATTTAATATCAGTGTTGAATATGATTGGAAACTAGCGGCTGGTTTTTTTGTTTCATCGGTTATTTTTCCATTGCTTATATTATTAGCATTGATCTTTGGTGCACTCTTGTTGACGATTAGAAAGAAATATTCTTTCTTAGCCTTTGGTTTTTTCTGGTTTTTAATTTGTGTGGTTCCACGTTCATCTCTTATTCCATCTGCTGAGTTAGCTTGTGACTATAAAACCTATCTTGCCTCGGTTGGGATCTGTTTTATATTGGCCGTTTTACTGGCGCAGGTGATCAATCGATTATTCATGTGGATAAGTAAGCGATCATGGTACGGTGAAAATGAGTATTTTAATAAGAACAGTGTTTTATCGGGGTTACTTTTATTGATGATGGTTCCGGTGGCAACTTTTGCTTTTTTGCGTAATACGGTATGGAGTTCATCGGTTATTTTCTGGGCGGATAATGTTGCTAAGGCTCCGAACAAAGCGCGTGTTTTCAATAACTACGGAGTAGCTCTTGCTGAAGCTGGAAAACTTGATGAATCTATTGTTGCCTATAAACATGCCATAGAGCTTGATCGATGGTATCAAGATCCATTAAGTAATTTGGCCGTTGCATACTCCCTCAAAGGAAATATAGATGAAGCAATTCAATCACTGCAGATGGCGTTACATCTTTATCCTGATTATCCAGAAGCATACAACAATATTGGTTCTTTATTTTTACAGAAAAAAGATTATGTGAATGCTGAGCGTGCCTTACAACGGGCAGTTCAACTTCGACCGTACTATGGAAAAGCATACTTTAATCTAGCGCGGATGCATGATGAAAAAGGTGATTCCATGAAAGTGTGGGAATACCTTAAAAAATCAACAGAAGGTGATCTTGATTTGCCGGATGTGTTTTTGAAGTATGGGCTTATTTGTCTTCGTGTACAAAAATATGAAGAAGCCGAACAGGCATTCTTAACTGCGATGGAACGAGGGCTTAATGATCATCAGGTTTTATTTAATCTTGGAAATGCTTATTACATGATGACTAAATATGATCAAGCAAAAGAAATTTATGAGAAATTGGTTAACGCAAATCCTCTTGATGTTCGTTATATGCATAATCTTGCAGAGACCTTTTTATCTATGAAAGACTATGATAAGGCATTATCGGTGTTTAGACAATCGACCACGTTGCCGAACCCAATTCCTCAATCATTTATGAGGGTGGCTACTTGTTTAGAAAATATGCAAAAAAAAGATGAGGCTAAACATTATCTCAATGATCTTTTGGCGTTAAATGCTCCTGAGGATTTTAAAAAGGGGGTAAAAACGGAGATTGCTCGGTTGTCTATTCAAGAGAGACTTAATGAAGCAGGTGGTAAAATTAAATTAAGTGATTTTAAAGCAATTTTAGCACAGCGTGAAGGTGCTAAAATTGCTTAATAATATTTAAAGGAGAGTCTATGGAAAGTCAAAATTTAGTTGAAAAAATAACGAGTCATAAAACGATGTTAGGGGCATTGATTGCAGCAATGTTATCGGTAGTAACCTTTATCGTTTATTATCCATCGTTGCGCTATGGTTTTTTGTTTGATGATTTACCAACGATTACTGAATATTTTTATATTCGTGTTTTTGATCCGGTGGGGCAATTTTTTAGTAATTCACGTTGGATATCTCGGGTGCTTAACCAATGGACCTATAAGCATTGGAAGGCCGATCCATTTGGGTATCGCATTATTGATCTTATGATGCACATTGGGATTGGATTAATGATTTTTTTCATCTTGGTAAAAGTTTTTTCAATGGCGCGTAAAGAGAGCTTGCTTTCTAAATATGCTTATTGGTTTTCAACAATTGTTGCAGGACTCTTCTTATTACATCCAACACAAACGCAAACCGCTACTTACATTACCCAAATGAGGCTTGAGGGATTAGTCGTATTTTTTGTTTTCGCCGTACTTATTTCTTTTACTCAAGCGGTTTATGCCGTTAATAAAAATACGCGTATGGTGCTTTATAGCCTAACAACCATTTTAATGATGTTTGCAGCTGGGACTAAAGAAATCATTATTGTTTTGCCTTTTTTACTGTTTATTTTTGATTGGTTTTTACTTGCAGAAGGTGAATGGTCGATCTTTAAGCAACGGTTGCCGATTCATGGAGTGTTACTTGTTACCATGATGGGAACGCTTTCTTTTCTTGGTTATACGCCAACACCTAAACTTATTACGGCCATGGCAAAAACTGAGCTACGTAATAATCGTGGCAACACGCTTACAGCTACGGCGACTGAAAAAATTAAGCCATTTCCATTTTTTATCTCGCAATTTAAAGTTGTGGTCCATTACATCTCCATTTTCTTTAACCCATTTAAGTTGAGCTTTGATTACGATGTTAAGTTAGCTAAAGGTGTTTTTACGAAAGATGTTATATTTCCCTTATTCTTTTTGTTGATGCTGTTTGGTATGTGTTGCTATTTATTTTATCACCAGAAAAATCATCCGGTCGTTTTTGGTTTAGTGTGGTTTTTTATTGCCATGTTGCCTCGTGCAAGTATTTTTCCTGCAACAGAACTTATCTGTGATTATAAAACGTTCCTCCCTTCCTTTGGCATTTTGTTTGTGTTAGGCATTGGAATACTTCATTTTTTTGTGTGGAGTTGGAAATTTATTTCTTGGAAACAAAAAAAAGAAACACAAGCGGCTATGGTCGGGATGCTATTTTTTGCTCTTGGCGCTGCAACGGTATCAAGAAATGTGGTGTGGACTTCAGAGTTAACGTTTTGGAAAGATGTTATAGCTAAAGCTCCTTTAAAATCTCGCGGTTATAACAACTATGCGGTTGCTTTGTGGGAAGCTGGTTATGCAGATGATTCTATTGCAAACTATAAAAAAGCCTTAGACCTTGATGGTAGTTACGGTGAGCCGCACGTGAATCTTGCCACTATTTACCAGGGCATGGGAAGAAAAGAAGAAGCGTTAGAACATTACAAAAAAGCATTGGATACCGGTGAAATTCATTCACAGCTTTATCATAATCTTGCGATTTTGCATTTGAGTAACGGACATACTGACCTTGCAGTAAATTGTTTTAAAGAGGCGGTTGCAACGCGGCCTTATTTTACGCAGTCATGGATACAACTGGGTAAGCTTTATCAATCACAAAAGAAATGGCATGAGGCGTTAGCTGCTTATGATCAAGGATTGAAAGGTGATCGTGGCAATGATCGAGAATTGATTTATCTTTATGCGAGTGTTAATTATCAGCTTGGTAATATTGATAGAGCGCTTGAATCATTTTCTAAGATTGATAAACATTATAGTGATGTTGCGTTTCAGTTAGGGTGTTGCCATTATGCAAAACATCATTATGCTGATGCTTCAAATTATTTTGCAACGGCATGTTCGCGTGAACCAAAAAATATTATGTACCAATACAATTATGGCATGTCATTGTTGAATGCATGTAAGTACCGTGAGGCGTTAGAGGTTTACCAGAAATGTCATCATGAGCGAGATTCATTGCCCTTTCTAGTCCTTCATGAGGCCAACTGTCTTCTTCAAATGGGAAATAAAGAGGTAGCAAAAAAAGAACTCTTAGCTCTGATTAAAACGACGCAGCACGCTCCCGTTAAAGAAGATGCACAAAAATTTATGAAAGAAAATGGATTAGCATAATGTTTGAAGATATTGCTCAGTGGAAAGATAAACTAACAATCGGGGCCAAACTTGGTACCGATTGTTATCGAGAACAACAGGATCAGTTGCCAAAGAAAATAATCGCTGTTGCTTTTGTTGGCATGGGTGGTTCTGGGATTGCAGGACGTATTATGAAGACGTTGTTTGATAAAAAAACAACGGTGATGAGTACCGTCATTGAGGGAACAGAGCTTCCTGGCTATGTTGATCAAAACACTTTGGCTATTGTGAGTTCGTATTCCGGCAATACCTGGGAAACCATTGAAGTACTTAATGAACTTATCAAACGAAAGATTCCAACGATCATTGTTGCTTATGGTGGTAGAGTTATTGAACTGGCACGGGAGAAGCAACTTCCTTGGGTACAAATACCGATATCGCTTACTCCTCGATCGGCTTTAGGATGTTTTTTGGGTATTTTCTTGGCGTTATTTGATGAATATCATGTGTTAAATGGCCATCAATTAATCCAACAATTAATTGGGTATCTTGATGAGTATCTTGCATTGGTTAGTTCTCGAGCATATTTTGATGATTTTTTACGTCAAGCATCAGGGCGTGATTTCTTTCATATTTGGGGTATAAGTGGTGATAGTGCGGCTTGTGCTTACCGGGCACAGACGCAGTTTAATGAAAATAGTAAAATTCAAGCTGTAAATTCTACCATCCCTGAACTCTGCCATAATCTTATTATTGGCTTTACCAAAATGAGCGTTCAGCCGTTTATTTTACTGATGTATACCAATTTTATTTCAGAAAATCTGAAAAAGGCGGTTGCAGCCACCGAAGAACTTTTACATAGGACCGGAGTTACTCTTTACAAAGTACCCATTTTAGGCGATACTTTCGAATGTCAGCTTTTACATATGGTTTTATGGGCTGATTTTGCTTCTTGTTACTTGGGACAGATACATGGTGTTGATCTTGAGTCAGTCGTTCTAATCGATGAGCTTAAAAAAGAACACAAGCAAAAAGGTATAACGGTTTAGCTTTTAGGATTGCTTTCTATGAAAAAAGGTTTTCATCCAAAAACGTTTGATATTGTAGTTTCATGCGTATGCGGAAACAGATTCGACACAATATCAACGGTCGAAGAAATTAGAGTTGATATTTGCTCTAACTGCCATCCGTTGTTTACCGGTGCGCAAAGATTTGTTGATACCGCTGGTCGTATTGAAAAATTCGAACAACGTTACAATAAAGCAAAAAAATAACATCGCTGTTTGTGCGAAAAAATGTTACAACGAGCACAAGATCTGGAAAGATTTTGTGCTCGTTGTAGTTTGTAGGGTATTATTTTATTACCGTTACCTGGGAACCTTCGTATGTTGAACTGGGAAGCAATACAGCAAAAATATCATGACCTTGTGCAACGGTTGACCGATATGATGCTTGAGCGCAATGAACGAGCTGAGTATCAAAAAGAATTATCTCAATATGCTAACTTACTCTCTTTCTATAAAGATATCAGTGCACTTGAAAGTGATCTTAAGAAAAACAAAGAGCAAGCAGATGCTGAAACTGATCCAGCACTAAAATCGCTCTATCTGGAAGAAATTAAAGAACAAGAATTACGATTAAAAGATATCAATAGAGAAATTGATGATCTTTTGTATCCTGCTGATGAACATGATAAACGTTCAATATTTCTTGAAATACGTGCTGGCGCTGGCGGCCAAGAGGCTGGATTGTTTGTGGCTGATCTTTTCAAAATGTATTCCATGTATGCAACAGAGCGGCATTGGGAAGTTTCGATTGTTGAAGCTAACTCAACTGATATTAGCGGTTACAGTAAAATTGTTGTTTATATCAAAGGCAAAAACGTTTATAAATTTTTAAAATATGAATCTGGTGTTCATCGTGTTCAACGAGTGCCTAAAACAGAAACACAAGGCCGTGTTCATACCTCAACCGTTACGGTGGCGGTATTACCTGAAATTGAAGACGTTGAAATAGCCATTAACGCGAATGATCTTCGGATAGATGTTTATCGTTCAGGCGGGGCTGGAGGACAGCACGTTAATACGACCGATTCTGCGGTACGAATTACGCATATTCCAACCGGAACCGTGGTTACCTGTCAAGATGAACGTTCTCAAATAAAAAACAAAGCAAAAGCAATGAAGGTGTTGCAAGCGCGTATTTACGAGGCTGAACGAGCAAAGAAGGATGCTGAATTAAGTGCGCAACGCAAACAACAAGTTGGCACCGGTGAGCGTGCAGAAAAAATTCGAACGTATAATTTTCCACAAAATAGAGTTACCGATCATCGTACTGAAGTTACGCTTAAAAAGCTTGATTTGGTAATGCAGGGTGATATGGGAGATTTGATTGACCCATTGGTATCATGGGATTTAGAACAGCGTCGAAAAAAAGGATCATTTTTAGCAGAGTAGTGAAGGAAAACGTATGATGATAGTTGATTTTCTTGGACTCCATTACATGGGGTTTATCACCATGGGAGTTATTCTTGGTATCGCTTACATGTTTTCAAGCTCAAGAAAACATATCAAAATAAAATTAGTTATTAATGCATTACTTATGCAAGCTTCACTTGCATTTTTTATTCTTAAAACCGGTATAGGTAAGGTGATCTTTGCAACAATTGCACATGGGTTTGAAGGGCTTTACTATTTTGCCGATCAAGGTTCACGCTTTGTTTTTGGTAACTTAGCTTCTGTAGATGGTCCATGGGGTATGGTGTTTGCCTTTAAGGTGTTACCGAATATGATTTTTTTCGGTGCCTTTATGGCGATTCTTTTTCACTTTGGGGTTGTGCAAATCCTGGTCCGTGTTATGTCGGTTGTTATTCGTCCAGTATTAGGGATCTCTGGAGCTGAAATGCTTTGTGTGTCGGCAAGTAGTATGTTGAGTCAAACTGAAGCTCCATTGCTCATTAAAAATTATCTTGCCCGTATGACTGATTCGGAACTTTTCTTGATCATGGTGTGTGGCATGGCACATTTAAGTGGTTCAATTTTGGCCGTTTATGGCAGCATGGGTGTTCCCTTGGAACATTTATTAGCTTCCAGCATCATTGCTATTCCATCCTCTATTTTAATTGCAAAAATTTTAATGCCAGAAGTGGCGCTTCCTGAAACAGCAAGTGGAAATTTTAAAGCAGCACCCGCTGAAACGCGTAATGTTTTGGATGCGGTATCAACCGGAACCAATGATGGGTTAAGGCTTGCAGCAGGCGTTGGCGCGATGTTAATTGCGGTTATTGGATTAATAGCGCTTATTGATTACATTCTTTCTGCTTCGAGCGGGAGTATTTTTGGGTATTTAAATAATCATGGCTTTGATTTGCCTGAAGTTGGTTTTTCGCTGAATGATATTTTTGGTCGATTGTTTTATTGGGTAGCATTTGCTATTGGTGTTCCAGCGGCTGATTGTGTTGCTGCCGGAGCGTTGCTTGGTAAAAAACTTGTGATTAATGAATTTGTAGCTTATGCAGATTTTGCATCAAGAGATCTTCTTCCTCGAACACAAATTATCATGACTTATGCATTGTCCGGTTTTGCCAATTTTTCTTCTATCGGCATTCAAATTGGTGGTATCGGTGCAGTGTGTCCTGAAAAGCGCATCAAACTGACACAATTTGGTCTTAAGGCGCTTCTTGGCGGAACCTTGGTGAATTTATTGAATGCGACCCTTGTTGGGTTATTAATGTAATAACTGCCTTGTATGGAGTGCCATGTTTAATTTTATTAAACAAACTTTTAAGAAAATTTATGATGGGTTTACGAGTAAAATCTCAGTGCTTTTTACGAATAGAGCGCTTGATGATTCTTTTCTCAAGGAGTTATCTTCGTTGCTAATTTCTGCTGATACTGGGGTTAAAACAACCAACGAAATCATTAATCTTCTTTCTCTAAAAATTAAAGATGGCACCATACAAAATACTGAGCAGGCAAAAGTTGCGTTGCATGATGTTCTTCTCAATTTTCTTACCAAGCCGGAAGTTCCTGATCTTCTTCCAAAAGTCTTACTGATGGTTGGGATTAATGGCAGTGGGAAGACAACCTTTGTTGGTAAGCTTGCCAATCAACTCAAAAAAGATGGTAAACGAATTATGGTGGTTGCTGGAGATACGTTTCGTGCTGCCGCAACACAGCAACTTCAGGAATGGGCAATGCGCATAGGGGTGGAAGTTTTTATTGGTAAAGAAAATCAAGATCCTGCATCCGTTATTTTTGATGCCTGTAAAAAATTTAAAGAAGAAAACTTTGACCATATCATTATTGATACCGCCGGGCGCCTGCAAACAAAAATTAATCTTATGAATGAATTACAGAAAATGCATAAAATTATTGGTAAGCAATTACCTGACACTTCTGTTGCCACCTGGTTGACCATTGATGGGATGTTGGGGCAAAACTCATTACGACAAGCAGAACTGTTTCATGAGGCAACCAACCTTAATGGTATCGTGCTCACCAAGCTTGATGGGAGCGGGAAAGGTGGTATAGTATTTTCAATAGTTGCCCTACTTGGTATCCCTATAACGTATATTACTTTTGGTGAACAGCTTGACCAACTGAAAACTTTTGATGCTCGACAATACGTGCACGATTTACTTAATGAAGAACGTTAATAAAATTGAGAAAGGAGCAGCGTATGAAAAAAGAAAAAGTATCTTTATTGTTTATTGCATTTTTCTTTGTTTCAGTTTTATTTTTTTCATTACGTGCTCATCCGATGATCGATAGAATTGAACAAGCACGGACCTCTGGAAATCTTGTAAAAAAAAATAATCTCCAAGATCTTTTACAGCATGTTGTTGTAAAAAATGTTCACGATGAGTTATCGTCTCTCTTAGATCGACTTAATGGGTTGGTGTGGGCAGGGCAAGAAATGTTTGTACAGACGCTTGATAAGCAGTCGCAGTGGTCAAAACCTCAAGCGTTAATTTGGCTTAAGGGACAGGTTGCCGATGTATCATCTGATGAGCGATATCCGTTTATTGCTTTTATGCATGCATTGATTGAAGAGTATGACTTTATTCAATCAAGTACGACTAAGTTATTTTTGATGATTAATAAAAAAGAACGCGGTGATGGTGAACTGATCCAGCAAGGACTTGAAACGATAGAAAAGTTAAAAAATAATCTTGAACAGTTATTAACCTTGGTGAATGATCTTTTGCTATGAATATTTATGGAATAACTAATCTTATCAAAGAAGTTGCGTTACAACTAGGTCAACGCTGTTCTGATCAGCAGAATGCTGAACGGGAGGCTTGGTGGTTGCTTGAAAAATTGACCGGGCAGTTTGAAGCTGAACTTCTTGCAGTCAGTATGATTATTCTTACGCAAGAGCAAGACGAGCAGTTGCAAAACTGGATTAGTCAACGAGTACACAATAAAAAACCTCTTCAGTACATTCTTGGTAGTGTTCCATTCAATCATCTTGATATTCTAATATCTCCACCAATTTTGATTCCACGTCCAGAGACTGAAGAGATAACCGCATGGGTTATTGATTTGATCAAAAGTAATGCTGCTGGAAAAATGGATATCTTAGACCTTTGTACCGGTTCCGGATGCATTGCATTATCGCTTGCAAAGGCATTACCTGAAGCGGTTGTGACCGGATCTGATATCAATGTTCAAGCAGTTGTTCTTGCGGAAAAAAATAAAAAACTTAATAGCATTGGGAATGCGAACTTCATGGTTTCAGATCTTTATGGGCAATTGGATATGCAGAAAAAATTTGACCTGATCATGAGTAACCCTCCGTACCTTTCAGCTGATAGTTATCAACAGGTAGCAGATGAGATTCGGCTATGGGAAGATCCACGAGCGCTTATTGCCGATCATAAAGGGATGGCGATCTATGAACGTATCTTGCATGATGTAAAAACCTATCTTAAAAAACCAAAAGCAAAAACTCCAATTCCTCAGCTTGTGCTCGAGATTGGGATTGATCAAATTTCGATAAAAGATCTTGTGCTCAAAGCAGGCTTCTTTCGCGTTGAGTTATTTAATGACATGAGTGGAAAACCTCGCTGGCTTGCTGCTTGGTTGTTATCATAGTTCTTTTCCTGCTGGGACACGTATCATTCTACAATTTATTTTTTTGTAATTATGTTATTTCTCGGTATGCTTTACCACCATTACGTGAGCATCGTTTTAATGTTTGGTTAGGATCTGTCTATGGTTAATAAAAAAATAATGTTTTTTACGTTAGCCTTATGTGCTGCATACTCTTTTTCTGCGTGGGTAATTGCGGAGGGTGTTGCATTAGAGCGTAAAGTATCATTGTCTGTACATACCGCGTATGGGAACTTTGAGGTTACTGAGCCAGTATTGATTGATTTATTTACCAGTTCGACGATGGAACGACTTAAGGGGATCCGCCAGTACGGAACGCAAGACTACGTGCGAACAGACTATATTTCAAATTATTCACGCTATGAGCACAGTGTGGGTGTGTGGGCGTTGTTACGCCACTATGGAGCATTACTTGAAGAACAGATTGCAGGGTTGTTGCATGATGCGTCGCATACGGTTTTTTCTCATGTAGGTGATTATTTATTTGGGAATTACCAAGAAAAGGATTCATATCAAGATGATATTCATTTGAAATTTCTTAAGGATCGGGGTATTGATGAAATACTGGCTCCATACGGGATAACGCTTGAAGCGATTGATCATAAGCATGCACCGTGTTATTTATTAGAACAAAACTTGCCCGATATGTGTGCAGATCGGATTGAATATAACATTAAAGCGGCGGTGATTATTGGCGCAATGCAACCTGAAGAAATACCAATCCTTATGAATGATTTATGTTTTGATCATGCGTTACATCGTTGGTATTTTAAATCTGCTTCATGGGCACGACGATTTGCAGAAGTTCCGTTGTTCAATACCCTCCATGTGTGGGGAGGTCCTGAGGTGTATGCATTGAATATGTTAACGGCGGAGGTGTTGCGAAAATCGCTCGATTGTAAGTTATTATCAATTGATGAAATTCACCATTCTACCGATGATCTTGTATGGGAAAAGTTATACAAGAGTGATGATGCAGTTATTCAGAATATTATGAAAAAAATAAAGCATTATAAACATTCATTTACTCTTACGACTCCTGAAAATTGTGATCATCAGGTATGTACCAAATTTCGTGGGTTTAACCCGTGGGTTAAGACAATAACCAGGTTTGTTCGTCTTACTGATATTGATCCTGAGTTCTGTGCTAAGTATCATGAAATAAAGGATCAGGTTGCGCGTGGTTGGCCGCTTACTTGGGTAAAATAGAATGTTATTTTTTTGCTTCGGTGTATAAATCTTCATATAATCGATGAAATATATAAGTGCCTAATTTTAATCCCTGAATAATTTTGTTTTTCAGTTCTTCTTTTTCCATGGATGGTTCTAGTATTTTAAAGAAATCTTCGGCATGTTTTTTATCTAAATATGCATGGAGGTTATAATGGACGAGCTCTTCTTTGGTAATCCATTTTCGTTCAACTACTTTTTCAGCAATGAGCGCAGAGATATCACTGAATGCGTATTCTATGATGCCGTTACAGGCTAAGCCAATAAGGGGGTCTTCTTGGGCGCATATTCCCATTAAGGTGTAATTAAACATATTGACGACCGCTGAAGGGTGTAATTGATCGATTTCGTTTTTGGGTATGCCAAGGGTTTGTAAAAAATCTTTGAAGGTATTTGAGTGGTATTTATGCTGATCGAAATGACCATGTTCTTCTATGATATTGTGAATAATATCGATTCTATCACGGTGGAGTGGAAGTCGTGCAATGAGAGCCGCCATGGGACGTGAAAAATAGTCTACAGCGAAAAAGAATTGTATTTGAGCCTTCTTAAAAACTTCTTTATCCATGGTTGATAGGTCTTTGAAGAATGGTCCTTCTAAGATCGGTGTTTTTTGTAGAAACTGGTCAGCAAGGCTTGTTACTTGTGGTGCGAGTGATGGTGCTGGTTTGATTCCTATGAAAAAGTTTCGGTAAAAAAAACTGCGATCATCTTGTAAAAATTCGTGGGATGTTTTGGTATCCCACTCAAAATTTTCATTGAGAGATTTAATATCAATTGTTGAATTGAGTTGGCGAATAATTACCAATCCTCCAGGTTTTAAAGCGTTGTATGTGAGTGCTAAGGTTTCTTGAGCTTCTTCAGGAGTTAACCAATCGATAATATTTGATAGGTGGATGACATGATATTGTTCAGGTTGACTTGTTTTTAAGGCGTCATTCATAAAGCCCTGCATATAATTAATATGAGGTAATGGACCTGAAGGATATGCTTTAAACCAAGGAAATATATGATCATCATGAAAATTGCCTAATAACATATGTGCGAGCCATGGTGAAGATGATGCCAGGTATTGCGATATGTACAGACGAATTTGTTGTGCAAAATGTCGAGAAAAATCTTGAACGCGGTTAGCGGTTGCCTTTTCTCCAAAGAGTTGAACCAAATTGTCTTGTGACATAACTGTATCAAGAGTCTTATCTAACATGGAGCCCAGCGGAGATGTTGGAGCTAGGGCTGCTATTTGTGTATCTATATCGTTTAAACTAAATATGCTTTTGATTGCTGCTTTATAAGGACTCATGTTAAGACGTACTTCTTCAAAGACATTTTCGTAGCGGCCGATAAAATCAAGACCTTTTGCGGCAGCTTCATCAATGTTTCCGAAAGTATCATCATCTATATCTAATACCTGCATATAGCCTTCTATAATTTTTCTTCTTTTTTCTGGTGACAAGGGAAGATATCCCAGAATCTCAAGCCGTTTTTGTGCCGGAATATTGAGGAGGTTGATCTTGAGTTTAGTTAAAGCAAGTTGTGTTTTATTTGGATCAATAAGTGTTAGCTCTGTTAGAGGAGCCTTTGCAGCTAAGAGTGCTGCGGTACATCCTCCGGAGGCAACCATGATCATGGATATTTTTTCGTCAGCAAAAAAACGCTGAATAATTTCGAGGTCGTGAGCTGAATCTTCTCGTACTACCGAAAAAGCCATTGGTTTTTTACTTGCTTGTATGGCGTATTTATCAGGCGTTGCCTGATTTGATAAACCATAAAAAAACATACAAAAAAATATAATTTTTTTCATAGGAGTTCCTTTTAAATTTGATTAGAAGTTAAGAAGTTAAAATCAACATTGTCCATGCCATAGCTAATAACTTGAGCGGTTGAAGAAGGTTGCTGTAAAATAAGTTGTAAACTGTTATCGAGGGGTGTTTTATCGATTGCACAGATCATAAAGGTTGCTTCTTTGTCGAGCGTATCGAGTTGAGGCTGTGTGATTTTTTTTCCTCGTGTAAGGTGTATCAATTTCCAGGGGCGCGATGTTCCCGAAGAGGCATTGAAAATGAGGTAATCTTTTTTTCCAGATGTTGATGTAAAGAGGATGTTTTCTTTATCTTTGTTGAGATACCCGTGTTGTATGAATATCTGTTGGATTGCGTCAAAATGTTCTATGAGTTTTTCATGGGTAAGGCTGTAAATATTGAGTGTTTTTGTCGTCGTCCACGTAATAGAACCATGTTTTTTAAATACGCGAGCTGCCTTAGGGGCATTATCTGGTGGGTTCATGCATATTGCATAGCCGCTGGTACAGGTGGTGAAAAGTGAGAGCGAAAGTTTTTTGGACATGAGTGACATGAGGTGTTCACCCTGATATTTTTCTTGTACTTTTACGTCACACAGGTACCAGGCTTTAATCGGTTGATTCTCATTGGTTTTTAATGTTCGCAGAATTGCACATCCAACGGCGGCTAGTTCCCCTTCGGTGTAATTAACGCTTATTTTTTGACCATTAATAATTTTGGTTACCGTTCGATTAGCTCTGTTGATGGTGGTATAAAAATAAGGTTTGCCGAGTGATTTAAAGAATGCAAAATAATCGCCATCATAGCCATGGGTGATGGAGAATTTTTCTGTATTGCTAAATGGATATGAAAACGCTATTTCAAAGGTTTGTAATGAGGTGATTAATGATGATACTGGTTTATCAACATCGACTTGTGAAATAGTAAACGGTGAAAATACAAACCAATTAAAGATGAGACTTGCTGTTATTTTTAAGGTGATTAACAGGTTTTTTAAAAAATACATAGTTGTCACCCATTTAAAAATTTA
>CAYHBO010000019.1:0-29171 GCA_964354855.1 uncultured Pseudomonadota bacterium
TACGTATACTTAACCAGGTGCAACCATGTTCAGCATAAAAAATATTGTTTATAGCCTCCTCACCATACTCACCTTACTCACCTTATCAATAATTATTGTTGCCCCTACTCACGCAATGCAACCAACCGATCCTTACCAACAAATTCAATACACTCATCTTATTCTTTCTATCCACGAAAATAATCTTCAAATGATTCAATCTATACTTGAAACAAACCCATCACTCCTCACAGAAGACTCTTTAACAGGTGGGTCTCTCTTCACACTTATCATCACTCATAAAGACCTTCTAGGAAGAACCCTGTTTCATATAGCCGCAGAGCGTGGACATACAAAAATCATAGAAATACTTATTACTCACATCAAAGAACGAGTAAGTCAATTACAGAACACCCCCACGTTAGCAGCATTAATCAATGCACAGGACATACACCAACAAACGTCATTACACCTTGCTACATCAGGCAATCATATAGAAACAGCTAAGCTACTCATACAACATGGAGCTATTCTTAATGCAAGCAACTGTCTAAACCAAACACCGCTCCATATCGCAGCAAAAAATGGTCACAAAGAAATATTCAATCTACTTATTGGTATCATAACTCAATGGGCAAAGAATACAGGGCAAGACGATCCAGCAATACAAGCAACGATAAGAAACACTCTCAACCAACAAGACAAGAATCGACACACCCCATTGACCCTTATCACATTTTATATCACCGATATTCTTTCACAAGCCATCAAAGACAACAATCAACATCTTGTAACGGTCTTATTTGAAGATTATCCAGTTGTGCTCAGCTATCAAGATCAAACTAGAAAAACTTTCTTACATATCACAGCAGAAAGTGAGCATAGCGACATTATTACCGTCATCATGAATGCCATCGAAAACCAAGCAGCAATAGAACATCGTAACCCCATAGAAGCAGCAGGAAATTTTGTAACCAGTATCGATTCTAAAGGGATGACACCACTCCACGTGGCAATCAAACATAATCATACTAACCGTGAAGTTAAGCTCAACATGGTTGCAAAAATCCTTAGTATCATCGTTCAAATCGCACAACACACGGCAAGACAAGATCAACATATTGTCAATGATATCATTTTCAGAATAGTAAACATGCAGGATAGTGATGGACAAACACCATTACACCATGCTGCACAAGGTGGATATACACGCATAACTAAAGAACTCATACAAAATTTAGCATTAATCAATGTACCTGATAATGCACAGAACACCCCCTTGCATATAGCTGCAAATAATGGACACACCACAATCATTTCATTGATTATCGAAAGAATCATTAATCAAGCAAGAAATAATGGAAACCGTGAACAAGAAGTAAAAGAAATTCTAGCTCACGAATTATCCCAACAAAATAATAACGGTTTCACCCCAATAGACTTAGCTAAACAACACCAAGAAACACTCCAAGAACTTACAGAATATCAAGATTGGATAACCGTTCACTAAATATTTCCCATACTCACTGTCTTGACAAATTCAACAAAAAAGCGACGCTCTCTACTACACATTTATTATAGTAGGAGAGAAAAATCATGATTACCAAAAAATTTAGATTACTCGTAATGCTATTTTTTACAGCCATCACTCAGAACTCATCACTCACAGGAATGGAAAATCCATCTGTCGGAATTTCAGGACTTATAAAAGAAAAATTTACCGTTGCTCGTGCATATCGAGCATTCTTTGATGCTTTGATTACAGACCATCGCACCGATACCTTAAGCTGCTTTCAAACAATAGAAGCTCACATGCCACACCAAGCCAAGCAACTCATTAAAGAAATCATCAACCAAGAAGATTTCAGTACAAAAGAAAATCTTCTTAGTCTCGCTATTTCCTGCCAAGCCCCGTATGACCTTGTTATCTACTTAGTAGAAAACGGCGCACAGGTAAATAACATTAGTCAAGGATACACACCGCTAAATCGTGCGGTAAAGCATTACAGCTCCTGGCACACAGGAGATGGTTTTAAGCCGCCACAAGTTGTAAATGACAATATGAGAACCATCATCCTCTACTTCTTGCACCATCCTACAGTCAAAATTAATTATACGGTTACACTCCCAGATCAAAGTGAACATCTCATTGGAACTCCTATTTTTATTCAGACTGAAGACCCTGAATTAACCTTTAGTTTCTTAACACATCCTGAAATAAGATTAGAAATGATCAATGATGGGTTTTTAAGCAGTCTTACTCCCCCTACCCGCCAATTAATCGACATCATTGTTTCACATGCTTTATGGCTCAGACAAAGTTCTCAAGAGGCTCCCCCATTCACAGAAATATGCACACCACTCCACTCAATGGCCTTCCTTGGAAGTCCAACACTAGTAGAAAAAGCTATTTCTATCAACCCATCTTGGTTAACAACGCCAGATGCAGAAGGAAAAATCCCAGTCATATCGGCACAAAAAGAATTTGATCGAGCAGAAAATCCCTTTGTTAAAGCACGCTATCAAAAAACATTAAATATTTTTGCCAAATATCAACAACAAGAACAAGAAAAAGAACGAAAAAAACAAGAAAAAGAACAATTAGAAATGCAACGCGAAGCAGTAAGAAAGCAACAAGAAGCAGCAAAAGCATTGCGCCAAACAATGACCCAAGCCCGACAAGAAGAACAACAAGCAACTGCTACTGCAAATAAACTTAGGAAACAACAACTACGTGAAGAGCAACAACAAACAGAAGCAGCTCAGTTAGCCCTACAAGAAAAAGCTGAAAGAAACGCTAGCAGAGAAATCTACTGGAAAGGCCGAGAGCAAACTGAAACAAAAGGCCTTGAAGCTGAAGACCAATATCTTAAACAACAACAGGATGATAAAAAACGCGAAGAACAAAAAAAAAAAGACGAAATAGAACGACTTCGCTCGCTAAGAAGGGCTGCTAAAGCAGCACCACAAGTTCCCGTAACTCAAAATGAACCGACACAAACAGATCAAGACAGACTTAAAGCTGAACAAGAAGAGTATGATGCTCAAGAACAGAACAGAATTCAAGAAGAAAATAGAATAAAAAGACTCCAAGAAAAAAGTAGGCTAAAAAAACTTAGAAGTGAACTTAAGAAAGAAATAGCTGATCTGAATACCAAAATTCCACTCACCGCAGCAGTAACCTTACATCGCACCGACATGATTACTTATTTACTTGATAAAGACGAAGATCCAGAAAACCCGCTTGATGAAAAATACAATAATCATTGTCCACTGATTACTGCGTGCAAAAAAGTAGATTTTTTATCTTGCAAAGCCCTTCTCATGACATCACAAGAAACACTACGACCATTTACTCACACCCTCGTAACAAGAAACGATGACAATGCCATCTGCGAGCTCCCTGTTGTGCGATTACTTAACGAACAACAAAGAGAAGAACGAAAGCAGATTGTTAGACTATTAAATCAAGCAAAGAAAATAACAGAATCTCAGACTCATTCTGCTATGATGCCAAAATAAACTGTACCCTACTTTTCTAACAAAAAACGCTAACAGATATTCATCCGGATCTGTAACCAAAATTTATACGTCTTTTCAGCAATTTTCTCATGCGTATAATTTTGTAACATACGTTGATAGCCTAATTCACTAAGTTCACTTCGAAGCTTTTCACTATCCATTAACCTAACCAAACAAGCCCGTAAACGCTCTTCATCTTGTTGTTTAAAAATCAACCCCGCATCACCCACTACATGCGGAATTTCTCCCGCGTCACTCGCAACAATGGGTACACGACAAGCCATAGCTTCAATAAGCACATGGCCAAATTGTTCCCGCCACGTAGGTGTATCGTATGAAGGCAACACAAAAATAGAAAGTTCACTAAACACTTGAGCCACTTCATGATGTGAAACTGAATTTTTAAAAATCACACGTTCCGTAAGATTGTTTTGCTGCACATACTCGATTAATAATTTTTTTGCAGGGCCATCACCAACAAACAACAAGTTCCAGTCAGGATAGTTTTGCGCAAGGTTTTTGAAGGCTTGCACAAGAAGCATGACGCCTTTTTCTTCAGTAATGCGGCCAATGAAACCGATGGTATTTTTTCTGCCGTCACTCCCCTCTACTCGCTCGTTACACTCGCTCCATCGGGGCGAACGGCGCACCCCAACCCCCAACTGTGGGATCACCACCATAGGCTTACCAAACCCTTTATCACGCAAAACAACCTGCGCATCATGGTTTCCCGCAATCGCCCCATCAGAAAAAAATTGATTAAATTTCGAGAGCAAGCCCCATGAACATTTATATTTTAGCGAAGTCTTAGGCCGCCAGTTCACCCAAGTAAAAAAACAAATACGCGCTTTAATCCCTAAAAATTTGGCGAGAAGAATAGTCTGAAAATAACTAAAGGCATTATCACCCTGCTCTACCTGTATCACGTCCGGCTTACAAGTAATCATAACCTGTACAAGGGCATCTAGACCATACCCATAGCGAACTTCGTTGCCTGGATAAAAAACAGATAAGGGAACGAATCTAAGGTTCGTTCCCGGCTCGTCTGAAAGATTTCCCGCTTGATGAGTAAATAAATGTGTAGGCCAAATCGTTGGCACCACCACGGTCAGATCAACGTCCTGATACTGGTTAGCCAGCACCTTCCATTTATCACGATTAATTGGTGCTATGTACGTGTGACTAATGATCAATATCTTCATAAGGCAATAACTATAATAGTTTTTTGGATTCTAATTTTTTTATGACACAACCAGCACCAGAAAGTCATCCTCGCGAATGCGGGGATCCAGATCTTCTTATAAAAATTATTCAAAAAAAAAGTAAGAAGAAAGTAAGGCCTGGATCCCCGCATTCGCGAGGATGACGTAAAGTACTTAATTCGTTCTAGCTGTTTCTTGTTCATCAAAGTAAGTACCTAAACCATCAATCTCTTGTTTAAATTTTTCACTAAGTTCTGGGTACGTCGCCGTCAACGCATACTGAAACAGCGCATGAATGCGTTCGCGCGAAAATTGTTGCTTCACTAACGCTCGACTCGCTTGTGAAAATTCCTGAAACAAATATTGATTAACCAAAAGCGTATACGCTTTCATCGCCATCTCTTTATCATCATCAATGGGAACCATAAATCCGGTTTGTCCTTCTATAACAAAATCACGCACGCCCCCACAATCAGTAGCAACTACCGGAATGCCATACGCCATAGCCTCAAGCCCCGCAATACCAAATCCTTCTTGATACGAAGTAATAAGCATTACCGAAACATTTTCATACATGACATGCAACTCTTGCTGATTAATCGGACCGGTAAAGGTAATATTATCAAACCACTCATGACGCGCAAACGGAGCCAAAATTTCCATGTCCGGAACTTGTCCAACTACAACCATGCGTACCCCAGGAAGCATCGCTGAAAGCTGTCCAAAGGTTCGCATCAACATCCCAATATTTTTTCGCGGATCATTAAACCGTCCTACCGCAAGAATCGTTTTATGGTACGGTTTATCTACCATAGTTAAAGATACGTCAATCGGATAACCACAAACAGCCATAAGTTTTTTTCTCCCACCCAAAATTACGTCAAACTGTTTTTTTGAATACGCACTCAACGGCAAAATAAACGATGCTTTTTCTAAAATTAAGCGCTCAATCACTTCCATTTTTTTTTCGCTTAGATAATTAGTCAACAGACTCACTCCCGTAAGCTGTTTAACACGCTCAGAACGATCAGCATGGTACGATGTAGAAGCCCATAGAACAAATTTCTTATCTAAAAGCATCGCAGGATGTCCTGCAATTGGCGTTGCACTTACGACAAAAATATAATCATAATCTTTAAGCGCTTGTCGCCAATGATCAACAGTAAACGCATAATGCCCCGGCTCCCAAAAAGCCCAGCGTGAACCTATTTCAATACACTGCATTCCATAATAGCCAAGCTTACGCGTCCCAGAGGTAAACTTTGGCGGACGAAAATGCGCTGAAATCGTTTTATCAAAACCCAAGGCAAAAACCGTTGGATCAAAAAAACGTTCACAAAACTCATAAACGATTTTGAGTGATGCGAGAACTCCCCCATGTTGATAACTATTTTTAATTGATAAGATCGCAATCTTAGGCTTTTCTTTCATAGGACCTCCAAGCGGTTATCAAAGATTTTTTTTAGCTGCTCGGTAAGCGTATAGCCCTGCACAAGCATCATGCCCTGCTGTATAATCATGGATCGCTGGTCTGGATGATCAAGATAATACCTAATTTTTTGAATAAGTTCTTCAGTTGTTGAAAAACAAACAATATTAACATCTTCATGAAATGGAGATTCGGTTTGATCTTTAGTACGTTGTGTAAGCATAAACGCACCACTCGCAAGAACTTCAAATGTACGCATGTTGTGTCCCCCTAGGTTTTGCTTTCGTATAAAGTTAAGAACCAACGATGAACAATAAAAAACTTTTACCATTTCAACACCATAGATTGCAATACCTCTTATAGAATCACGTAATAATACAGAATGCTGCGCAACCTTCTCCCAACCATTCCCCCAAATTGCCAGCTTCACATCAGGCAATGATGCTTTGATAGCAGTTAACCATGCTTCTCGCTCAGCATCCCACGTACCAACAAAACAGATATCTGATTGGTAATTTTTTTGTTCTTCACATGAAATCGTAGCAGGTGGTTTAAAAATAGTTTCGTCATACGCAAACGGAAAATACGCAACACGTTTAGCTCCTGCTGCGTGCAGTATAGGAATAAGTTCTTTTGACCAAATAAGAAACAGGTCATAGTACGGCAATGAAAGTAAAACGTTACTATTGCTGTTCCCATTCCAAAATGAAAATGGGTTATCAGTATAGAAATTTATAAGCCTCTGATCGTCATCCTGAACTTGTTTCAGGATCCAACACATCGTATTTTTTTTAACATTCTCAGCCTTCACAAAAAACACGATATCAGGCTTAAGCCGCTTCACCGCAGACTTCAATCGCCAATTAATTATTTTATTATTTAAAACCTTCAAAACACCAGGCAAATAATCATGATTAATAGCAGCCCATGGGAGATAGTTTTTTTTGCAGTTAAACGTACTTACCTGAAACCCAAGATTTTTTAACGCCAAAATAAACGAAGATGCATACGTATAAACTTTGGGATCTGAGCTGAATTTACTGACAAGTAAAATGTGTTTTTTACTCACGCTTCTTCCCAAGTACTCTTCTATAAACTTCATACACGCGCTCTCCATAAACATCCCAGGTATAATTCTGAATAGTTTTTTTACCCTGTAAACCCATAGTGTAGGCCTGCTCACGATGTTCGTAACACCACAATATTTTTTCTGCAAGTTGCTCTACGTTTCCTGGTGCAACTAAAAACCCTTCATTGCAATCAGTAATAACATCCGGCGCCCCGGTGCTCGTAGTACAAATAACCGGCAACCCACTAGCCATCGCTTCACCCATCACCATACCAAAACCATCTTCAATAGACGGCAAAACAAAAGCCGATGCCTGTTGATACAGCGTACGAAGGGCTTCCCGTGATGTTGGACCATAAAAAATAATATTATTTTTCAGTTTTTTCTTCGAGAGCACCTGATGTAAATCATGCTGCATGCTACCCACAAGCAAAAGCCGTGTAGTTTTTTCTGGAAGATTAAGCTTCTGCCAGGCATCGATAAGATGGTGTATGCCCTTGCGAACGCTTAACAAGCCAACAAAAATTACGATAAACATGCCGTTCATCCTGAGGAGCCCAACGGGCGTCTCAAAGGACGAAAAATACTCTACATCAACCCCACATGGCACCTGTAAAATTTTCTCCGGTGCAAATCCCTGATCAATAAAACTTTTACGCGCAAATGACGACAACGTCATAATATAATCGGCCTGCTCGTACTCACCCATCATGCGATCACGATTTTTTTGAGTAATGGGTTGGTGCGTAAGCCTAAGCAATGCGTACTCCTGCTCTAACAGTTGTTGTTGTGTTGCTATATGACATGACCCTGACTCAACAATAATCTTTGCCCCTAACCTACGAGCAACTGGAATGCTTTCAGTCGCATAGTTAGCCCAACCAACCAACAGATCAAACGGCTGCTCGTTAACTAACTGCTTACACACCCACTTATCAAACAGAATATCTTTGTACGTATTGTAGCCTGACGGTGAGATAAATTTATTGATACGTAACTTAAAATATGCCCAATCAAGCCATAAAGCTAATCGATAATTTTTAATCAAACCGGTTTTTTGTGATGCACTAAATGTATACAATCGCTGAAGACTGCTACGCATAACAAGTTGCTGTGCCAGTTGATGTGCATGAAACCGTCCTCCAGCAGAAATAATAATATTCATAACCAATCCAGTAAGAATAACGTTTAACAAATTGCTTGAAATGTAACAACAGGTTTTAATATGGTTACTAAAATCACTCAAGATTAGAAATTATTATGTAACACATTAACAACTATTCACGCACAAAAATTTTATCGATTCAGAAATACAGAATGAATTTGATGAAACCTATTTTCGATCATTACCATCAACAGGCTTACAAACAATCAATCTTAATACAACAATCGATGGAACATTAACCGTCAATGATGCAACCACATTTCAAAGCAGTGCCAACGTAGTAGGAAATTTAAGCGTTAACTCAAGCAATTTTAACGTATTAGCTACAAATGGTAACACAACTATCGCAGGAACACTTGATTCTTGGGGCCCTACTACCGTACACAATGCACATACAGTAACCGGCTCCATGCGCTGCGTTGGTCCTGCAGTTTTTGCCAATTCTGTTGATATGACCAACACGTTCACCACCGGCAGTTGGCACGATATAAACAGTCAAAAAAGTATTAACAGTATTGGGACAACCGCCACTCAAATTTTAACAACAACCTTTGCTAATACCGCAGGAACAACAGCTCCTCTTAACAAGGGCGCGCGCGTTAACGTGACCTGCTTACTTGCAGGCTCTAAAGGTTTATCAGCAAAAGCTTATTGTTATAATGGCGATTTTATCATTTCACCAGGAGCAACAACCACAACAAACTGTACATTAACACTGATCAGTGAAAGCACATCACAAACAGCTGTTTCTACATCTTTAATTACCATATCGTCTAGTATTTCAGGACAGGGAACCAATGCCATACTACAACTTACCACAAATAATGCTTTAACTAATCAATCAGTTGCCATCTTCTATAAAGTTAAAGGGGACAACTTAGTGAGTGTTGCGTAGACAATAAACACCGGTCAAAGTAGGGAATCGTTGCGACAAGCCCATCTTCAAGCTTGACCTTCGGTTCCCACCCAAGCATCTTTTTCGCCAAAGAAATATCCGGCTTACGTTGCATCGGATCATCTTGTGGTAATGGTTGAAAAGAAATCGTAGAACTACTTTTAGTTAACTTTAAGATCAACTCAAGCAGCTCAAGCATCGTAAATTCATCAGGATTACCTAAGTTCACTGGACCATGAAAATCTTGTGGCGATAACATCATCGCAATCATGCCATCGATTAAATCATCAACATAACAAAACGATCGAGTCTGTGTGCCATCACCATAAATCGTAATCGGCTTTTGTTGCAGTGCCTGCATAATAAAGTTACTGACCACGCGGCCATCATCCGGATCCATTAACGGTCCATAGGTATTAAAAATTCTTACAACTTTAATATCAACACCATAAAAACGCTGATAATCAAAAAAAAGAGATTCAGCACAACGCTTGCCTTCGTCATAACAAGCCCGAATACCAATAGGATTTACTGACCCTCGGTACTGTTCTGTTTGAGGATGCTCAACAGGATCACCATACACTTCACTTGTTGATGCCTGCAAAATACGTGCGTTATTTTTCCTAGCAAGCTCAAGCATGTTGATGGCACCCAACACACTAGTTTTTGTCGTAAAAATAGGATCTTTTTGATAATGCGGCGGGGATGCAGGACAAGCTAGATTGAAAATCAGATCTACATCAAGATCGATGGGATTAATAATGTCATGATTAATAAACTGAAAGTTTTTTGAAGAAGTAATCAGAGCTAGATTACTTAGACGGCCAGTATACAGGTTATCAAGGGCTATCACGTAGTTGCCAGCTGCAACTAAGCGTTGGCATAAATGACTTCCCAAGAACCCGGCTCCACCGGTCACAAGAATTTTTTTATTAGTAAGCATGGCTCTCTTCACTCGTTAAGCATGATTAATGATCATGCACCAGAGTAAGAGATTTTAAGTTTTATGTCATTGATCAATGTTAGATCGGGTTAGGAGCGCTCATTCGAAGAAACGCTTTGATCTCTTTATTCAACTGATCCCACTCCGCCTCTTCTTCTTTATTCAACAACTTAATCGCATCAACATTTTTACATTCTCGAGCCATCGTTAAAGCATCACCTAATAATTTATCTGGAATCCTAGAAACTTTCAAAAACACCTGCAACAAATCAACCCTAAACTTTTCTCTAGCCGCCCATACTAAAACATGCTCTTTAACATCATCAGAAATACGAAGATAAAAATTCATAGATGCTCCACGTTGGATAAGCTGATCAATAATCTCAATGAATATTGGATCTTTTGATCGATTAAACATGATCCATGCATATTGTAATGCGGTCTCACCATGACTATTCGTTAAAGCGTGATTCACACCTAAATCTAATAATTTTTGCATAACAAAACGAGATGCTTTCATCTGTACCGCATAATGCAACACAGTGATAAATTCATCTTTTATCGAAGTCTTTAATCTGACATTAAATAACTGCTGATGTGAAGCAAGAATCTCTAAAACAATATCCCAATAAGACCCGTTATTATTACTCGCTAGGGCTTTCTGTAATAAGTTACTCGGCGTTTCACCAGCAACACAAAAACTAGAAGGCAATTGATATGCCGCCTGACTTTGTTCAAAAGATACTGTTACAAACAACAGTAAAAATCCAAATAATTTTTTCATCATAAACTCCGTTTTTAATATTTTACTCAGAATCATCTTCATCTGAAGAATCAACTGGTGTGGCCGGCCGACCGGACTTGAAATAATAAGTATTAAAATAACTCAACAACAGCCTATATCCGGCACCATTCTCCATTGCAGAAACCTCCATAGCTTCTTCCAAAAGAGCTTCAGGAATCTCTTGAACCGTCAACAGAACCGCTAAGATTTGTAACCGGGAGGAATACATACTTGCCCACACAATAAGCGGTACATAGTAGTTAGTTCGAACAGACATATTAAAAGAAATATCAGCACCTTTATTAACTAATAATCGAGCCATCAAAATAAAAGTGTTTTTAGCAGTAGGATCAACACTTGACTCAAATCGCTCTAAAACAAGATATAAAGGCGTCTTATTTATCTCATTATAGGTGTTAATATTCTCAGGATATTGTTCTAACACATTTACAAAATCAATCACGTTAGGATATCGAGCCGCAGTATGCAAAGCTGATTCTTTAACAAATAGAAAGAATCTTCTATAAGCCGCCTGACTTTCACCAAATGATACTGCTGCTAAAGCGAGCAAAAAGATAAATAATTTGTTTTTCATAAAACACTCCATTGTTAATGAATTCTATTAAAATATTTCTATTAATGATATTTAAATTTACCAGAAAGATTCTTTCTTTCAAATTTAATTAAAAATTAGGGGTTTTAGGGGGGAATTCCGTATTTAAGAAGAAAAAAGACTTGATATAACTCTATTTTTTATTACTAGCCATAAGCACTTGAAGCATTACTATAAGCCTTTCTGGAGAAAACCTTTCCTGATCATCATCTGACTGCACGCTGTCTTGTTTAGGTTCTTGCTTAGCATGATCTACATCCGAAACAACATGCGTTGACACGTTTGATACAGCTACAATTTCTCGTTCTTTTACTCGATATGCATCTAAAAGATTCATCGCCCTTGAATTACCCTTCTGTTGAGCCAATACATAAGCCTCTTCAATTACCTCAGAAGACCAACTTCTATACTTCAAAAACATCTCAAGCAACAGAACCCATTGTACATGTTCAGCAAACCACACAACATACGACGGGTAAAAACACTTGAGACCAAGAATTGTAGCATCAGCACCATGCGCAAGCAGATTCTCAATAATACCTAATACAATAGCTTCTCCCGACTCTGTTTTTCTATCCTTAAACATCTGTATTGAAGAATACAATGCGGTTTTACCCCAACCGTTAACCTTATCAATAGCCGTAAAATCTTTTAATTTCAGCAACCCTTTAATAAAAAATAAATTCCCAACTGCAGCAAACCGATGCAATAATGTTTCTTGAGAACGATCATCTACAACACTATTGATCAGGTCTAACGCTTTGCCTTGTTCACTTAAAAGAATACTTTTCAGCTTTTCAAAGTTCTCTGTTGAATTATTATTTTCATAAACACGAACAACTTTGCGAAAATTGCTTATGCAAGCACTATCACGCGAAGCCTTATTCATTGCATGGCTTTCGCTAAAAAAACCATGCACCAGAACAAACACCAATAGCCATTTCATATTTCTCACGTTAGCTCCTGTGTTAAAAGGACATCAAATAAAATCTTAATCTCAAACTTCTCTTGGTTTGCCAATAATGTCGTTTAATACTTTTTCTAAATCAGCATATTCACGATCAGTTGCTGCTCCTGAAGCCTCCTGAGTCAAAGCTCCCCAAGGCCCACTGCTAGGAAAAAGAGCCAGTGGGGCAATAAGCCTTGATTCATTTTGCGTTACAAGAGGACGCCTATATTGCTCTAAAAGTTCTACCCCGTCAACATTTCCATGATATCTAGCAGATACATATGCTTCTTCAATAACTACTGCAGGCCAATCTCTATAATGCAAAAACAAACTAAGTAATGAAATCCACGATAAATGCCCAGAAAACCAAGAAAGATACGACGAGTATGAACAGGTCATCCCCAGGATTAAGACGTCGGCCCCACACGTAAGAAGATACTCAATCATATCAATTGCATTCGTAGCCTCAATCTCTGTACCACAACCCTGATACACCTGTGCAGTCGCATATAAAGCAGTTTTTCCACGTACATCGGTTTTATTTATCTCCGTAAAAATACCGGTATCAAGCACCCAACGAGCAGAAAGAAACCCACCGAGCCAAACAAATCTATGTAACAATGTTTCTTGAGTTCCATCGTTTAAAACACGATTAATAAGATTTAATGCTCGACCTTGATCACTGAAAAGCATTTCTGCTAATCGATCAAAATTTTCTGGGGAATGATCATGAGTATAAGCAGCAACAGCATTATAAAAATCGTACTGAGTAAAAGCTATATCCTCAGATAATTGCTGCTGCATCGCATGACTTTCAGTAGAAAAAATATGCAATACAACAGCCACGAATAACATATTCACATGCTTCATACTCGTTCCTGAATTAAAAATCATTAAGCAGATTCTTCATCATCATCAGTAAGTTCATGAACCATTTGTGCAAACTGCTGATCAATAACTTCTTGCGATTCAGTACGTACTGGGGGGTTTCCAGAAGCATCTCCGATTGGCATCACAGCAACAGGTAACTCAACAGCTAAAGCTTGAACAGACGCACCACCTATTGATTTCTGATCATCTTCTTGTTCTACCAGCTCTTTTTGCACGTTAGGCTCTAAAGCTTCATGGCCTATTTTTTTTCCCACAGGCTTTTCTAAATAAGCCTCTAATACGCTAATAGCTGTATGATTCTCATATTTACAAGCAACCTCAAGTGCTCTAGTAATAACCTCTTCTGATATATCTTTAAATTCTCGTAAAAAAGTTTTCAAAAGTGCCACAAGTTTCGGATACCCCGCAGCCCACACAATAAAATTAACGCGCCCACGAGGCAGAATGTTTACCTTAGCTCCATGCTTCAAAAGAGACGTAATAATATTTAGAAGAGAACTTTTAAACTGAATTTCATCTGGATCACTTGTTTGATAAAATTCAACAGCAAGATAGAGTGCCGTTTTACCGTGCCAATTAATCGCATCAATACAAGTAAACTCTTTACGCTTGAGCAACCAGTTAACTAACTTTGCATCACCTGAATAAACAATTCGATGTAACAATGTTTCTTTATTCTTAGAATGCACAATCGTATTAATCAAATCAAAATAATGACTAGTTTTACTACTAAGAATATTCTTTAAAACCTTATACTTTTGTTCAAACAAAGCATTACACAAAAGACTATAGGCCTCATCAAAAAGAGCTTGTTCTTCTTCACGAAGTTCTTCAGCTCGATCTCGTTCAAGTTGTTTTTTTTCAGTACGCGTTCGATATATCGCATAACTCTCAGTGAACACCGCACAAAGTCCCAATACCACTAACAACAATTTCATAGTTTTCATGAAAACTCCTGCGCTTAAAAAGACATTAAAGACTTTATGCGATACCATTATTTACCTTATAGCTTATAAGCCTCTTGAAAATAAAGGAAAACCAGTGGACTTCACCTTTCTCACCATTCTACAAAGACTTCTCACGCGCCGAGATAAAAAAGTGCTTACAGGACTACTGATCGGTTCAATTTTTATTTCAATCATTGAAACCATCGGCATTTCCGCCATCATGGTGTTCATTTCAATCGCCACCAACTTTGATATCATCACCAGAAACCCTTATCTTGCAATGCTCTTCCAATGGTCAGGCTTTACACACCCAGCACATTTTATTATTGCTCTCGGTGCATGCTTAATTGGCTTTTATCTTTTTAGAGCGTTCGTAAATACCATCCATATTTATGCCATGAGTAGCTTTGCAAGCATGCGTCAACATTATTTTGCCACCCAAGTATTTACCACCTACCTCAATCTTTCTTATCAAGATTTTGCAGCAAAAAACTCAACCACCATAAGTCAGATTATTTTCAGCTACTGTGGCAACCTTACTCAAGTCGTCAATGGCATACTCAACATCACCACCGAGCTATTCACCGTTGGCTGCGTCTACGGCATGTTGTTTTATGTAAATTGGAAAATGACCTTGGTCTTAAGTATCTTTCTCACCCTCAAAGTATTCGTCGTTATTCGCACCTTCTCCCCCCGCATCGCAGCAGCCGGCAAGCGTAGCCGTGATTTTACGCATACCGCTTCACGAACCTACACCGAATCATTCTGGAACTTTAAATTTTTAAAATTACTTTCATGGAATAAACCCATCATTGATCGATTCTACAACGCTACCTACGGACTCTCACAAGCAAATGCTATCAATATCATGTGGCAAGGCATGCCACGTTTTGTATTAGAAACCGTCGGGTTCATGATGCTTATCAGTGCCATGATGTATGTACTCTTCATGTACCACAATGCAAGCTTTGTCATCCCTATGATCTCAATGTACGCACTTGCCTTCTACCGTTTTCTTCCTTCCATCAATAAAATCGTTGCCGGCTACAACCAAATTATTTTCAATAACCATGCCGCAGAACCGATCTACAATTTTTTACAACAGAAAGTTGAACAGCTTGAAGACCATGAAATAAATTTTCATAAAAACATCTCCGGAACCAATCTCTCGTTTAGTTACGGCGATAAAGGCAAAGTCTTGCACGATGCAAACTTTACCATCACTAAAGGCGAACGCATCGGCTTCATTGGTGAAAGTGGCTCAGGAAAAAGTACGCTCATTGATATCATCATGGGCTTGTTATCACCACAAACCGGTACCATCAGCATCGATGGCGTAGTTATTTCAGAAAAAAACATGCGCTCATGGCGCCGTAAAATCGGCTACATTCCACAAACTATTTTTCTCTTTGATGGTACCGTTGCCGACAATATCGTATCGGGACGCATCTATGACCAAGAAAAAATTATCGAATCTTTAAAGAGATCATGCATGTACGATTTTTTAAAAACCAAAGACGGCATCAACACCTGGATTGGGGAAAACGGCATCAACCTAAGTGGTGGACAAAAACAACGCATAGCCATTGCACGCGCTCTGTATGGCAACCCTGACATCCTGGTCCTTGACGAAGCGACATCAGCATTAGATAATGCAACCGAAGCGACCATCATGCAGGAAATATATCAAGAAAATCAGGATAAAACGTTACTGATCATTGCGCATCGATTATCAACCATTGAACGTTGCGATCGCATTTATAAACTAGATCACTTCAAAATTGTAATGGTCACTTTGCCTTCGCGCTCAACCGGCTCCCCCGTCCACCAATCAATCATCTCTTCTCTCAACGACGGATCAATGTAAAAATGCTCCTCGGGCGACGCAAGATTTCGATGCATATTAAACCATAATGGCTGTGCAGTTTGTGTTGCAAACACACTTGAACCAAGTGGTTTATTGTCATCACGACCAAGGTATACGGCAGTAGTCAGCGTTGGCGTTGAACCTACAAACCACATCGTAGCCGCCTCATTAGTTGAACCTGTTTTTCCAATCGATTCACACTTCACCGTTTGTCCATCTTGCTGTTTAACCAAGTGCATACGATGTGATAATGTTTTAACCATTTTCGCATTCACTCGCTTATCCAACACTCGATGCGAAGCTGGTTCATGTTCCCAGATCTTTTTACCCACATCATCTTTTACCCACTCAACAAGATACGGTTCCACCAACACCCCATTATTTGCAAAGACATTAAAAGCCGCAGCATTTTCCTGCACCGTTCCATGTGCCGTTCCTAGCGTACATGATGGATACAGCTCAAGAGCACGTGTAATCCCAAACTTACGCGACCAATCAACCACTTGTTGCATCCCCAATGCAAGACCAAGCTGGATAGAAATGGTGTTATTGGACATCGTCAATGCACGCGCAAGCGTCATTTGTCCTTCAAATTTCTTCGTCCAGTTTCGCGGATTCCATGAAGTATTTCCTGCAATTTCAAGTGGCTTATCAACCATCAGATGATCCATGTCATAACCTGAAGCAAGAGCCAGTGAATAGAGATATGGTTTAAATGAAGAACCAAGTTGACGATATGCTTTAAAGGCTCGGTTAAATTGTGATTTTTTAAAATCAAGACCGCCAACTGAGGCACGAACTTTTCCGGTCGTTACTTCAAGCGAAACCAACCCGCCATTAAAATTATCCCCAAGTTTAGGCTGTAACGTTTTAACCATACCAGAAAACGCTTCTTCGGCTGCCAGCTGCACCTGCTGGTTGATCGTTGTTTTTATGGTAAGACCGCCCATATAAAGCTTATCTCGCCCCCACTGGCGCTCTGCCCAAATCCGCACCCACTCATTGATGTAGAGACGAATCGGATTACCGATAACGGCGTTATCAATACACAACGGCTGATCAAGTGCTTGTTTGTACGCATCTTCATCAATAAACCCGCGTAAAAACATACTTTTCAAAACAATGTTACGACGCTTACATGCAGTTAATGGTGCATTAAGTGGAGAATAAAACTGAGCAGACTTTGCAATGGCAGCCAACATAGCTCCTTCTTCCAGCGTCGCTTCAGTAATCGACTTTCCCCAAAAGCGTTGGCATGCCGCTTCAACACCATAAATCCCCTGACCAAAATACATGTTATTCAAATAAATTTCTAAAATTTGCCCCTTAGTTAAGCGACGCTCGAGCTGAAACGCAATGATCACCTCTTTCACTTTGCGCCACCAAGTGCGCTCATGTGAAAGATATAAAAGTCGTGCTACTTGTTGAGTAATAGTACTGGCACCTTGTACAACGCGACCATGATAAATATTGACCAAGGTTGAACGAATAATGCCTCTAAGTGATAATCCACCATGCGAAAAAAACGCATGATCTTCAACCGCTACAAAAGCTTGAATAACCATATATGGAATTACATCAATGGACACCGGGCTGCGCTTATCAAGCTCAAACCGCGCCAGCTCATTTCCTGCATCATCAAGAATCACGGATGCTTTACCATGTTTAAATGATCTGATGTTTTGCATATCAACAACATCATGATGCAGAAAGTACAAAACACCACCAATGGCAATGCTCAAGAAAAAAATAATGGTAGAAAAAAGTATTCTGAGGAGTTTCATAGGAGGTTATGATACTACAAAAAACAACAAGTTCAAAAATAAAAAGTACTTGGTCTTTTGCTTTTCATCTTTTACCTCGATTACTCTATGGAAAGTAGCTATAAAATGTTCAGGCACGTCATCCTCGCGAATGCGGGGATCCAGGCCTTACTTACTTTTACTGACTGACTAAAAACTTTTTAAAAAAAAGAAGCATAAAAATTTTAAAGAAGAAAGAACTCCCGATTACCTATCCTAATCATTAATGCGCAATCCCCAGTCCCCCGGTACCATCAAAGACCCAGACCCTGGGTCACGCTTGATAACCCCGACATGAAAGTGTTTATCATTATCAGTAAGATCAAGTATTTCTTGTAATGATCGCTGTGTAGAAAGCATTTTTGCACTGCCCTCTATACCTTCAGGAATTCCGGTTGCTCGAACAAAATCAACCATCCCCGCATCCCGTGGCGAGATGTTAAAAATCGTACTACCGTCAGTAGCAAAGTTCGTACGAAAATCATCATACTGAATGAATGGCCGCGGCGTTCCATCTCTTTTTTTATCAATGATACTCACCGTATCATTACTAACCGCCAACCGATAAACCTGTGGACACAATTTACCATTTAATGGATTCGATGTATCACCATCTTCCGCCACTCGTGGTGCAAACGTAAAAGCGTATAAGACACCATTTTGTTTATCAAGCCCAAGCATCGGAGTTTTAGACTGATCAATGATTCCAGATGTATCTTTAACATCAGCAATTCTCACACGCCCTGGGGATAAATACTGCAGTTGCATAATCTGACCGGGAACATTTTGACCATTCAATATTCCAGGCAAAGAGAATGCCAACCCATTATCAGTCCCATTGATCAAAATTGCAGTCGAAAAATTTGAACTTACCAATGAAACAAGACTTGATCCAGCAACCGTATTTGAAATTTTTTTCGAATCTATCCCGTTATATGATAACTGATAAATACCATCATCGGTAACTGCAGAGACGGTAAAGATAAGATTAGATCCAGAAGGGTTCTCCGCAGCGCTACGAACCAAGCTATACACCGGTTGATTAATCGCAGGAAAAAACGCTTCAAAAGTAGGAGCTGATGCAGACGTAGGGTTCAACACCGTTGAAATTTGAGCTAATTGAGGATCTAGGGAAGGTGTGGTTAATACGGTTGATGCGGTTGGTGCTGCAATTGGTGTATTAAGCGTCATCGCCGCAATACCACCACATCCATATACTAAAATTTTAATCTTAGAAGGACCTCCAGTAAAGACTTCCTGATCTTGCGCCTGAATCTCCGCTCCAATCAATGGCGCAATCTTGGATAATGCTTCATTTGAATAAACAAAGACATTTTTATCAACTTTAAAGTCATCAATCAGTTGTAACTGAGCACCAGCATGATGCGCTGTTTCAATCAAAGCCACCGTACTATTCCCTACAGCAACAAGCAACGTAAACCCGTTACTTTTTGGTGAAGAACCAAATCCTGGTGTAAATTCATCAAAAGTAAAAATTTGATAAACCCCTCCAGACGATTGCGGAAATACCGTAGCAAGAACTTGTGATAATGGCGTAGTCAGCGTTTTATCAGACTTCACAAACGTTGCTCCTTTACCCCACACACTCACACTCCCTGTATTTAATGCATCTTTTTTATCAGAATCATCATCATCAGCTGAAGTAAGCATATAAAAATTACCGGTATTCGTATCAAGCCCTGCCCCTTCAACATTAACCGCATCACCCATAGCTCGCGCCCATGGCGTCCAAGCAATAATAAACCCATCCTTATTAAACAAAGCGGTACTTGCAAAAATTCCTTTTGACTCATAATTTACATTCGTCCCACCACAAGCAACATAAACTGAATCTCCTGCGACAAAAAGATCTTTTACCGACCCTCCATCCAAAGGTCCTTTTTTTCCAATAGACACAGAATCCATAGTTGTTGTTATCATGCTGCTAAAAGAATCGGGTGATTTATACTGCTTACCAAGCGTTTCCTTCGGGTAAAAAAATGGCACACCGTTTTTATTAACTCCAGCAATCGTCCCTTTCTGGGCTAAGCTTGTACCTTGAGGAATCAGTGGCAGTGCGATAATATTATTCTCAGGACCCGCTCCATTTGCACCAATATTGCTCTGTGCAATAAGATAAAATTTATCAGTACTCGTATGCATCGTACGAACAAACGGGACAGAAATTTGAACATTAGCAGTACCAACATTTGCGGCACCAGTTGGAGAAGTTGTCGTCAAATTTTTAGTAACCTTAGGGGATGTCCCATCAAAATAAAACCCTACCCCACGGTCAAGAATATTTCTTCCTGCAGGAGCTGATTGCGCTGTATTATCATAAAACATCGATTTATTTGGTTTAGACACAATCGGTACAAGTTTGAATTCAGCCTGAGGTAATCCACCAATTTCTGTATCAATATACCCCATGCCAACACCAAAAATCCCCATGCTCTTATTATTATCATCACGCGAGACACTTTTTAACCCAATATAAAGACGTGCTAAATCATTATCCCACCACAACGATACTCCGTCGCCAATGCTTGCACCATTTTGCACGTTACTTCCTAGAACTGCCGTACTAGCCGTAGTTGAGGAACTATTCACAACAGGAGCCGTCGGTTGCCTAGGAGTATTTGGATCAGAAGAATCAGTAAAAGCAAAAACCTTATCATCAAAACCTAACGGAATCTGCACCGCAGGCGTTGTTGTAGGAATACTATTTCGTAGCTGTTTGGCATTAAGCAACTTCAATTGCGATTGACCAAGAACTAGCTTCGGTCCCGCTTCACTAGACGACGAAGAAGAATCCTCTGCTTTAACATCTGCCGCTGTTACGATCGTTTTTTGAATAATAGCTACGCCTCGATGTTGTCCAACTTGCGGACTTCCAGCAAAAAAAGGCGTTTTTGTTACTGCTGGATCAGCGACTACCGCAAAAATATAATCAACGGAAGTTACCGGTGCTGATACATAGTTAAATTTACCGGTTGTAAGACCAACCACAGGAGCAATAATAGGCTTGCTCCCTGCATCATTAAGGGTATCTTTCAACGTAATAAACGTTCCACCAGGAGAAGTCATCATCATAATCTGTGGTTTTTCACCCGTAGCATCCGTCACCGCTATCACCGGAAACTGATCATTCATCAAGGCTAACCGATCAACTTGTAGATCTTTAAGCGATTCTCTTGCTAACGGCAATACCGTAGCTTCTCCATCAACATCTAACACCAGATTAGCAAGCTGATATCCTTGCGTAGTTTTTTTAAGACTTTCTGAAATATAAAATGGGGCCGTACTAAAAACTCCCGTTACATCAGCTCCCTTTGCATCGGCTAACCCATAATCAACCGTCGCCCCAGATAAAAATAATGAGGGGACCCCTTCATTAAGTCCTTTTGAAAAAGCAACTTGAGTATAACTGACCGTTGGCGTTACACTCCAATCAGTCCTCGGAACCACTGAACGCTTGGAAAGTGCTACAAGATTTGTATTGGAAACAAGAGTAATTAGAACAACATACGATAAATATTTCATAAAACCCCTTACCATCACTCATTAACCCGTACACCAAATTCACCACCAACATAAACCGCTCCAGACGAATCATTACGCACATAACTCTCACCAGCAAGTGGCAACTGAATATTATTTCCTAAATCAATTGGCTGAAACTCTTGAACTACCAAATCTTTAACAAAATTGCTCGGGTCAGGAATAATCGGAATATTCGTAGAAAAATCGGTGCTATATGCAGGGAAATTAGTAGTACGCGTATGCAGCGGGTAATTACTTTGCAACTGATTACTTTGAGTATTCCCTGGATCAATCAACGTCCCAATTTTATAGAAATAATCAGTATTAAAAACTTCTTGAAACGGTTGTACCGTGCCACCCGTTACATTAAATCGATATGTTGCTAAATAAGTAAACGTTGGATCAAATGCCTTAACCGTAAGATTTCCTTCGGCAGATAAAATGGTAGCACCGTTAGAATTTACGGTAGATACCATAGTTTGTCCTCGCTGCGTAGAAGCAAAATCAAACGAGAACACTGGACCAAGGGCTGATTTACTCACCGGCGTAACCTGCTGCCATGAGAACGCACTCGGTGCCGCCACAACATCGGTAATCTGATCAGAAAGAAACATTCCATTGCTCGTTGCAAGCAACAACGTACTTTTTTCTTTTCCTACCGTTTTATCTCGTTGTACTACCATCACATCAAACAACTGATCAGTAGTATCACCAATAGTCGTTTGCGGGGAAGACCCTTTAAGCACCGAACTATACATCGTAGCAACCACAGCAATATTGGCAGGATCAATATGTGATTCTAAATTAGGAAAAGTTACATCGCTTGAGAAGTTCGTATAATTCATTTCAATTCTAAACAAAGCCGTTGACGTAAGAATATATAAATATTTATCACCATCAGAAATCAACTTACGTACCCCATTAAAAATATTCATACCATCTTCAGGAGCTGTTGCAGTAGCAGGAATCTTTTGCTTAAGCTGCACAAAAAACCAGGTATATCCTCCTGGGAAATCGAGAGAACTTGACCCAATACCCGAGAACTGATCTCCTGGCAATAACCGATCAAGGCCCTTATTAAATGAAGTATCCCATCCACTCCCTTGATAATCTTGAACAAATACTCCCACGCCACCATCGCCACCAACAAAAAGCCACCCCTGAAAATTATTATCTCCCCCTACCGGAAGACGTGAAACTTCAGCAGAGGTAATGTTACCAAGATTCCTTAGCACATCTCCGACATTGTTAGGACTATTCCCAGAAAGAGGATACACCGTCGCATTAAGATCTATTGTCAAATCTGTCCCTCCAGTAAATTGTGTAAAACCTACCGTCGGTTGAAAGACCCCTACACCACTACGTTCAAGACTCCCCGTCTCAATGATGGCAATCTGACCGGCTCCGGTAGCAACCATCATACCAAACTGTTCATGACGGGTTACTGGCGTGTTAAGATCACCCGGAATACGTACTTTAAATCCTGGCGTATCAGGACCAAAATTAAACAATCCAAAAATACCTCCGTAATCTGCAAATATTGTATCAATAACCGTCGACAACAGCGGAGCGGTATCCGTAGGAGTACTACTTCCATGAAGCGATGGATCACCAATCCCCCACTGCGTAACATTAACTTGCGATGCTGCTGTTCCACTAGCAACAATTCCGGTTGGCGTGGTAAAATACCAATAATTTCTAGATTGCTTATCAAACCCCAAACCATACGCAGCATCAGTATTCCCCATTACTCGTTGCCACGGCGTCCATGCACGAATTTCTCCCGTAGGATTAAATAAAGCGGTACTTGAAAAAATACCGGCCTCACCAAAATGATTAGTATCACGCACACTTGCTGCCCCCACATACACCGTATCACCGACAACTTGTACATCAGCAATCGTTGTTGATCCATCATAAGATAAAAGCTGATTTATCTTTGTAGGGTCTTCAATCCCTCCAATGCGCTGAGCAGCATTCGAAGTAAACGGCATAGCTTTTTTAACAAATCGCCTAAACGATGCTTGATTGGTTATATCACTGACACTAGTACCCGGTAAACTATAAGTATCGGTATTACCCTGCTGATTATAAAGATTAAATATCGCTCTTGAAGTAACGTCTTGATCTCCCATCGCATTACTCATAGCAGCATCAACAAGCGGTTGAAGATCAATCGGCTTTGTTATATCATCATTACGCGCAACAAACCCAGTGGACGGATCATCCGGTCCATTATCAACCAACGGCATTGCGTACATCTGCACATTCAGTGACGTTGGCGGCGTAACACCATCAAGTGACGGGGCAACCCCACCATTAATAATCAAATAACTATTCCCGGTACTTGTGTGCATCGTACGAACTTTATTTGCGGTAGCAAAAAGCTTATCGACCGCTTTATTTTGTGTATTGTTACGATAAAATCCAAGCGGATATTTACTCGCAACGTTTTGGCTCGCAATCGCAGGATTACCTAACGTAACACCACCATCACTCGTTAACACATCGGGGAATAAATATGAACTCGCATTTTTAATAACTGGATCAACTTCAAAACCAACCACTTCGGCAAAATCAATCTCATGCGCAAGTTCAGCTGACTCTCCCGAACCTGATTCACCCGAACCTGATTCGCCCGAACTTCTAAAATTTCTATGTAACATTGCCACGTTCAATGCACTTTCACCACCCTCACCTCCTTCGCCACTTGGTTGAGCAACCGTTGAAAATTTCCCCACCAGAACCTGACACACCCCTGCTGAAAAATTTTTGGTAGGATTTGGATTTCCATTCACATCACCACGTGAAACATTCGACAGTCCGATGTATAAACGCTCAAGAATACTGTCCCAGTACATATCAACCGTATTGCCCAGACAAGCACGAGGATCATGTTTTGCATCTTTTGGCGCAAAAAAAGTAAACGCACTTTTATCCTGCAACAACGTTCTCTGCGAAGCTTCAAGAACATCGCTCTCTGGAAATCCATTGAGGGGTAGCGATCCATTAAAAGTATGTACGTTAACAACTCCAATATTTTGTGTTGTTGCATTGTTTTTAATTACCATCACTGCAAGACCTCGCCCATCAACCGCCGGCTTTGTAGAGGGAGTAAACGTCGTAGATGGGGTGGCCCCTGCAGCCACAGCAGCTTGTCCATTCCATGAGGTATTCTCCTGAGGAACCGCCGCTATAATAAAATCCCCATCATCAGACCCGGTAGCCGCTAAAGCAACCGGTGCATTAATAACTTTTTTTGGGTTAGTTTGAGTATCGAGAAGAAATCCTGAAAACTTCTTGGCACTAATGGTCGTCGGAGTTGTCCCAATAAGTTGCGTCCCATCATCTTTCGTTAAAAGGTACACATTGGGATATAGAATGGCTGTATCAGTAGCTCCAGGCTGTGCCAACATGGCAGCAACAATCGCTTTCTGTGCTGGCCCCGCAAGGGTCAAATTATTAACCTGCTGACTCGTAAATGGACTCTGTAAAACGGGAAGACCATTGACCGTAATGGGGGTAGCTGGTGCAATAGGCATCATGTTCACCGCAGTCGTACCATCTGGATTAAGGGATAGTTGAGCAATAGAAAGAGTTTGTGTTGCAGCACTCGAAGGAGCTCCAGCTAAAAAATAGCGATTCGACCCACCAAATGCGGTCACCGTTGCTTCTACGGATGTCGTAGACTTTGCAACACGAGAACTACTTTGACGATTATTAAACTTATTTTTAAGAAAATGTAACGCTTCTTGTTCGTTATAATTGGTCGTTCGTGGTAAGGATACTCCTAGAGCCGTTTCGAACAATGTCACCGACAAAACAACAACCAACAACATACCTAACGATATAGGTAAAATCTTCTTCATCTCTGACTCTCCCTTGTCAATACTTACTCAGTCTTTAAAGGTATCATGAGGGACAAAGAAGTGTCAAAGAGTGGAACTCAAAAAATAAGAGTACCTTCCGTAATTTTTAGTTACTGTGTTGTGACATAAGTAAATCAACCGATACTGATTCTTTAGATTCAGCCATAGCTGCATGATAAGAATGCACCGCAGGAAGATCATCTCCCGCACGTTTTCCAAAGCAAAAATTTTTAGTACCTAGGTATTTCTTAACCAACTGTTCCACAAAACATTGATAGTAAGCATATGCGTCTTTACCACAAATAATCGTATAATCATTAATATCTGTGGCCACACCAATATCTGGCTGTTGTATTATTTCCAGTAGTTGCCTTGGGTCCATTACAGAATTATCGATACATACTATTTCAACCGTTGCTTCTGGAAACATCCCTTGCATACATGTTTTAAATTGTTGCGAACAGTAATCTGCTAAAGGAAATAAAAGCTGTTTAGGATAATAAACAGGATCAATAGCGATAATTAAAATTTTTGCTTGAGGCTTTTTCTCAAGCGTCTTTGCTAGAATTAAAAAATCTGAAAACAGACCAGCAGCTCCAAAGCCTATGTATTTGGCGGTATTTTCAGGATTAGCGCCTATAATTTTAATCAGCTCATTGCTCACGATATCTTCAAACGATTCTCTGTATCCGTAAAATCGACTTAAGCCACACATTGGATCACTACACTCATCCAGTATAAAAAATGGACATTGCATAAAATAAAAAAGAAACCTCAAACCTGAAATTTGAAATAAACATTTTTGACCATAGGCCTTTAACCATTCTTGCTTAGTTTCTCGCGCCAATGCAAGCGATTCTCGTGGACGATTAAGCAACATATTTTCCCAGAAATTCCAGTTAATAGATGCTGAAACTTGCGGGGGCTCAGGCTTTGACTCCATAGCAACAAGACTTGTTGCTGAAACCATAACAACAAAGACTAAAAAAAAATTAGTCAGTTTTTTTAGGTTAATTTTCATAAAAACATATTTCATACGATCAAAGAGGATAAATTCTCTCAACAACGCCATTCTGATTTTGCATAATTTGTATACAGCGAGCCTCTTTTGAAGCATCAAGACAATCTAATAAAAAATTAGGAACATTATCATAATTCTTAAATACATTTAAAACAAAAGAAAGATAATAATTAAAATCAGGAATAGCTAAAGCTACAATAATATCTGGTTGTTCTTTTAATAATTCTGCCGCCGCTTGTGGCGATAATTCCGTATTATCAATTAACAATATTTCTAACTTAGCATCAGGAAACATTCGGCTTATACAAGTCATAAATTGTTTTATAAGCCTATCATACAACTTAGTAGATTGAACATCCCTATAAACCGGATCAAGAAAACTCATCTTAATATTTGCCTTAGAGTTTTTCTCCAGAAAACTCACAATAATCACAAAATCTGAAAATAATAATCCAGAAGCAAACCCAACATAATGAATTTTTTCATTATTATTTGAAAGTACAACATCTCCAAGAACTGAACTAACCATGCCTTCAAATTTCGTTCTTTTTCCAAACGACCTATCGTACAAACTATTTTCAAAATTAGTATCATCCATCAGAAAAAATGGACAGTCTTTTATCCTTAAACAAAGCTCTAAAGGTTTTTTTATCCACTGAGATCTTACTGAATTAGCAAGTTTCAGAGCTTCCAATGAATTTTGAAGAAGCATTTTTTTCCAGATATTCCAATCAATGGGGACTAAAACTTGTTCTTGCGAGTTAGACTTCATACTCATAACCACAGATGTTGACACCGTGATAACAGAAAATAAACATAATTTGATCAGTTTTTTCATGTTAAATTTCATAGCAGAATTTTCCATTATTTTGTAGAAAAGGCTGTTAAATCATATACTAATTTACGTTGTATTTCTCCAGCTTCAATAATCCCAGAATAAACTCCTTCTTTATCAAAACATTTCATTAACGCAAAATTATTAATGTCTTTATGGATAATTAATAGTTTTCCTAACAACTCCGCCCATAAGACTAATCCCTCATTTACATCAATCATTACCATAATATCCAATTTATTTTTGAAATCTTTTACTATATCAGCAGCACTCATCTTATAACTATCAATAAGCTTTAAATCAAATTTTGCATCAGGAAACATATGCCTAATGCTTGCTTTAAACTGAAATTTAGCACAGATATTTGCCTGCTCTATGAGCACATTTAAAAATCGCCAGTCTTCTATTCCCCAGTAATACCCAGGATCAAAGCAACGCATCACAATATGTGCCTTTGGTCGCTGATTCAATGCCATGGCTACGATTCTAAAATCTGAAAATAAACTACCCGAAGCAAAACCAAGATAATAAACCGGCTCATTGGTAGCAGATTTTTTATCGATGATATCGACTAATTTGTCGCTTACATATTTCTCAAAAGGTTCTCTAAATCCTTTCCCACGATATAAAGGGCAAGCTTGATTATCACATTCATCTAACATAAAAAATGGACATTTTTGCTCATAATCACAATAGCGATTTCCTCGTGTTATTTTATCGCGACGTTGTGTGAATTCAGCTTTTACTCGATGTGCCAATGAAAGCGCTTCTCGTTGACGATTAAGCAACATAACTTTCCAGTAATTCCAGTTGAAAGCTGGAGCTGGTATTTGCTGTGGCACTGACTCCATCGCAACAAGGCGTATAGCTGAAAGCGCAATCGCAGTAAACAAAAATAATCTAATAAGTTTTTTCAGGTTAATTTTCATATCAAGGTCTTTCCAAGTTTATTGTTCACTCTTTTTCTTGTCTTAGAGGAATTTTTCTATCAACCAACTTTTTTTCTTCCATTTTAGAGAAAAGAACCAACCCTTGAGCTAATTCTTTAGTCAAACCAACCGGAACCAATAGAAAATTTGGAACCCAAGAATCATCAACGATCATCAAAGCTTCTGCGACAAGCTTCTGATATTTAAGACGACTAGCCTTATCTAAATCTGCAGCCACAATAATATCCGGCCTCTGTTGAAAATTTTCTATAACACCTAAAGCTTCCATGGAGGAGTTATCAACCAAATCTAATGTTAGCGATGCTTGCGGAAACATCTCTTTTATACACGTTTGCATCTGTTTAACAAGTAGTTGGATCTCAGGATTATTCTCATAACAAACGTCATAAGCCTTCATAACAATAGATACATTTGGTCGCGCGTGAAGTGTTCTCACAAGAATCAAAAAATCTAAGAATAGATCCCCAGAACCAAACCCCAAATAATAAAATGAACCTAAATAACCAACCTTACGATAAGAATTTATAACATTAACAAACTGTTTACTTATTTCTTTTTCAAATGGTTCTCGATATCCACCAGACCTTCGCAATAAACATTCTCCCCCAGCACACTCATCCAGCATAAAAAATGGACATTGTATAAAGTAAAAAAGAAACCATAACCCTGCCCTTTGAAAACAATCAGGTTGCTCAAGAATCTTAAAATACTCTTGCTTAGTTTCTCGCGCCAATGCAAGCGCTTCTCGTGGACGATTAAGCAACATATCTTTCCAGTATAACCAGTTAATCATTGAAACTGGTATTTGCTGTGGCACTGACTCCATCGCAACAAGACGTGTAGCTAAAAGCGCAATCGTAGTAAACAAAAATAATTTGATTAATTTTTTAATGCTA
>CAYHBO010000020.1:0-12824 GCA_964354855.1 uncultured Pseudomonadota bacterium
TGAAGAGGTAGGTATATTGAAGACCCGCTTCAAGATACATTTTGCAGTCTTGATTTTTCCATACTTGAAAACCAAGATCCCAACCTGCACCAAGACCAACGTGATGACCATTACCTAATACCGCTTCAAATAAATCACATCCTGAAGGACGATTACCGGTAGGTAAGGTTAAACGAAGATTTCCAGCATAATGTACTTTTTCTGAGGTCGTACGATGCCCCAGCGTAAAATCAATATCAGCTAATCCACCTTGTGTTGTTCTGCCTGCAATCTTTGATTTATTTAATGCATCTCGACGACTTGTTGAATCACCAGGAACTGGGCTTGCACCAATTACTACTTTACCTGCAAGATAATCAGCCAAGGTATAAAAACTACCAACGCCATCACCATTACCATCGATAGCAATTTGCACTTTATTCCCATTAGCAATCTTCATATTCATGCTATTACTTACTGAAGCAAATGGCATACCTACGTGGAAGTAAAGACCTTCTTTTGCGTGACTAAAATATTCTAAATCAACACGTGCACCCCAAATTTCTTGGCTAGGGTTGAAGGTTACATTCCCACGGAACGTGTGTGGAACAAGTACCGCTGGATCTAAAAGATTATTTTGATCTTCAAACCCACTCATTAAGATACCATCAACGTCAGCTGCATTTGATGCAAGAGCGTCAACAACTGGATTCAATTCATCTATGTTATAACGAACACCTACGCTGAAACTATTGCTGCCATTCCCTACACCGAAATATTTACCAACGTCTCCACGATTTGTTGAGGCTTGGTAGAACGGCGTCACTTGAAGACGACTATGAATGCCTTTCTTTTTCGGTTCATTGTTGTGATGCATGGTTGCGTGCCATGGAGAAAATTCCATCGCCTTATTCATGCCAACCGGTCTCGGCATCATAAATGTTTTTTTGCTATACTCAGCCCGCACGGACGTAGTACAAGCCGATACTGCAAGAAATAATGGCAGTAATCTTTTTGTAACAACAAACTTCATCATCTTCCTTCTCCTTGTTTTAGAAATATATTGAAACCTAATTTTTTTCACTTTTTAGTCGTAACATGAAAAAATACTCTTAATCAACATTTTTATTTTTATGATTGTTTTTTTGTTTTAAAATCAGTTTATTTTTTATGAGCAACCGCTGGTCCCGTATGAGTTATTGGAGCTTTTGCATGTGCTACCACAGGTTTTGCATGGGTTGCCACTGGTCTCGCATGAGTTGCCGACAAAATTAATTTATATAACTGACCATGCACCGTCGTTGCAGTTGCCTGCATCGTTGCAGGAAGTTTTGCCTGTTGTGTTTTTAAAGCCCCACCCAAATTATTAAGCGCCGTGGTCAACTTACTCATATCAACCGTCAACGCCGCAACACTTCCCGGTGCTCCAAAATTAAACGCGCTGTACGTTTTTGTCGCAATCCCAAGCGCTACCAAGGTGTCTTGAGGATTAACCATAGTATTTATATCGGTAGCAATCGCACTAATAGTTTGTGTTGCAAGCTTTACGTGCGCTGCTAAATGGGCCTTTGCATCTTGAACCGTTGCCCCCCAATACGCCCATGGTTGAACTGCAGTTTTCGCTGCGGGTGTAACAGGGGTTACCGGTTTTGCTGGTGTAGCATGTACTACCGGTTTTGCCGGTGCAACATGAGGCGCTGGAGCCGCAACCTTTGCTGCAGGATGAGTAACAGGAGCAGGCACAGCTTTAGCCGTTGGAGCAGGAGCGACCGGTTTTGCTGATGTAGCAGGAGCGACCGGTTTTGCCGATGCAGCAGGAGCGACCGGTTTTGCCGGTGCAGCAGGAGCCGCTGCCATTTTAGCAACTGGCGCAGCTTTTGCAGCAAACAGATGTTCTCTCATAGTAGTAATAAGCCCAACACATAACAATAATAAACTTGTTTTTTTAACCATCTTCAGTCTCCCTCTTTATTTAATTTCTGATACTAACCAATCCAGAAATAGCACGTGGGAGAAGTAATAAGCAAGAGACTTTTTACGTCATCCTCGCGAACGCGGGGATCCAGGGATTTTAATAGTTTCTCCACAAAGCAGAACGGGGCTCATATGAGCCCCGTTCAAGCTTAGAAAGTTTCTATATCACGCCAACGCTCAAAGAGCGTAAGCGGGCAAGATCGAATTAGAATCCAACACCAAGTTTAGCGTTGAAGCCCCATGTGCTGACAATATCGGCATCAGCCCATTCATAGTGCGCACCAACACCTACAAGTACTGGTACTTCCCATGTCTTTGTCCAGTAGCCAACGCCACCAAACACTTTATGGGACAATAATGAAGGAGTTTGTGCTGAAGCTACATCAAGATCCTTATTGTCAATAGTTCTATTAACATACAATGATCCCATTGAAAGACTGCCATGATTATTAGTTGTCGTCATAGGTAATGTTAAGCCTGCATCGTCCATATCAGCATTACGCGTTGCAATTGCCCATTTATTATCTGGGAATTGTGGCGCACTTGAACCACATCCTGTTGATGAAACTTTAACTTTTTCAGCATCACGATAATAAAGGTTATACCCTAAATCAAACGCAAAACCATGACAGTTATAATTCATCGACAAGATACCATCTAACTGACTGCCAGGAGTTACATCAACACGCAAGGTGGTAACGTTTGCCGCCGGTGTAAGTTGTTGTGCATTAGCATCTTTTGTTCTGTCAATAAGTAATAAGTATTGACCAAAGTTTTGGTTAGTTAAACCAAGCGTACGTGTCTCATCGTTTTCAAGAAGATAACGATAATTAGCCGCAAAGTTTAATTTCAAGCTATGGTTTTTGCACTCGCTGTGCCATACTTTAAATGCTGTATCAAGACCAACACCTAAAGCAACGTGACCAGCATTACCAACGATCGCATCAAATGCATAAGTACCGTCAGGGGTGTTGCCGGTTGGAACCGTTACACCAAAATTAACCGCCATGTGGTAGCTATCTTTATCTAAGAACTTATAACCTAAGATTAAATCAACATCAGCGACGCCTGTTTCGCTACGATTACAACCACTGATCAATGCTTTATTAAGATTAACGAAAGCACCTTGTAGATTAGCAGCAATTGCATTTCTATTACCTTGGAAAAACTTAACAAGTTCAGCATTTTCAGCACCTGTAGCAGTTAAACCCATTGAGTTTTCAACATTAGCAACTGGAACTTCTACGCTGAAGTACAAACCCTTAAGTAAGCACTTAAGATCTTGATGATAGTTGAATGCCACGCCAATTGTTTTTTGTTCAGGAGCAAGCGCAAGTTTTGCATCAGTTGATGCCACAGGTCCTGTAGTATTTTGTGCAACACCAACACCTGTTCCCAATGCTCCTGTATTAAAGTTATGAATCAAGAGACCCAAGTCTAAATCAGAAGTATTACCCAAGCTCGTTGCATTAGGAGCGGCGGTAACATAACTGTTATCTCCACCACCAGTTCCGGTTGCTGTTGCAGCTCTTGGCAATGCAACTACTGCTTTGCTGTTGAACAAGAAGTATTTAGCAAGTGCATCTTTTTCGGTTGATCCCGACATAAAGAATGTTGCTTGAACGTTGCCACCGAATGAATCATGAGCTTTACGATCCACTAAGTTAGACCAGCCAGCTGTTTTTCCTGCCGCAAGGTTAACACCTTGTGATCTTGGTTGTAAGAACGTCTTGTTGGTTGGTGTTCCTGCAGAATTTTGCGTAGCACTTATTGCTAACGCAGCTGCAAGGAGTATCTGAATTCTATTTTTCATTTTTACTTCTCCACACTTCTATTAATAAAAAATGTCATTAACTTTTTTTAACTAACAACGCTCAAAGAAATCTAATGCTTAGCATCGGATGAGCGCATTACTTTACCGTAAACTCTTTTAAGTTGTCGGCCTCCTTCTCGCTTTTTTAAAACCAACTTGCACCTACGACGAAACAGTATGTGTAATGTGTGTTAATCTTTTTTATTAGCAGCTCGATAAAAATTATCTCCTTCTACAGATAACTCTAACCGTAGTACCTTGTTATGTTAACGACCCTGACCATTAAAAACAATGATTTATTTCTAATGCTACGAATAGGCCTGTTAAACCCGCCATTCTATCTTGTAAACTACTTTGCCATGGCGCCTATAAAATAGGTATGGGTACCATGAAGGCAACCATACAATGCTTTCTTCAAATTCTCAAGAATGGGTAAAAAAATTTTAGGTGAATGAGAACAAAAAAACGGGGCTCGTATGAACCCCGTTAAAACGACTAGTTTTTATTTAGCAGAAATTAGAACCCGATGCCTACGCGAGCATTAAAGCCCCAGTTGCTGATGATGTCAGCTCCTGCAAATTCATAATGAGCACCAACGCCAACTAACATTGGAACTTCCCATCCTTTTGTCCAGTAGCCAACGCCACCAAACACTTTGTGTGAAAGTAATGATGGTGTTTGAGCTGATACAGGATCAAGATCAACATTGTTGATAGGCTTTAAAACAAAGTCATCAGAGTTTGCTACAGTCATAGGATTTCCCGCTGTAACATCTGCTGTATTTACCTGATTCGCTAGCGACATATCAGCATTACGTGTTGCAACTGCCCATTGATTGTCAACAAATTGTGGAGATGATGAACCACAACCTGTTGATGATACACAAACTTTTTCTGCATCACGGTAGTACAAGTTGTAACCTAAATCAAACGCCCAGTTACAGCACCCAAAGTTTAATGCCAACATGCCATCAAATTGATTGCCAGGTGTTACATCACATCTTAATGTGGTAACGTTTGCCGCAGGAATAAGAGGTTGTGCGTTAGGCGGTTGTTGTAAATTAATCAACATTGCGTACTGACCATTATTGGTATTCTTAAAGCCAAGTGTACGTGTTTCATCGTTTTCGAATAAGTAACGATAATTCGCTGCAAACATTAACTTCAAACAATGTTTGCGACATTCACTCTTCCAAAGTTTAGCATCAGCATCAACACCAAAACCAAAACCAACGTGACCGTTGTTACCAACAACCGCATCAAATGCAAATTCACCATCAGGAACGTTTCCAGTAGGAATCGTTACACCAAGGTTAAACGCCGCATTGAAAATATGGTTATGGAAGAACTTGTACCCAAGCATTAATTCAACATCAGCTACACCTGTTTGGCTGCGTGTGCATGAAACCATCTTTGCATTTGCAAGATTTTTGAATGCGTTAGCAGTCCCAACAGCACCTGTTGACTCGTCTCTTGTGCCTTGTAAGAACTTAACAAGATCAGCAGCTTCAGCACCAGTAACTTTTGGATTCATCGAGTTCTGCACGTTAACTAATGGCACGGATAAATTAAGGGATAAACCTTTAAGTAACCATTTAAGATCTTGATGATAGCTAAACAATGCACCAATTTCTTTGTGTTCAGGAGCAAGTGCAAGCTTTGTATCAGTTGATTCAGCTGCATTTATTTTATGGATTAAATAAGCTAAATCGCCATCAGCCGTTGAACCAATGGTGTTAGCAGCTTCATCTCTTGGTAAAGTAATGCTTGTTTTTCCACCAACCAAGAAGTACTTAGCAAGTGCGTCTTCTGCCACTGAACCGGTCATAAAGAACGTCGATTGAAGGTTTCCACCAAAAGCTTCTTTATCTTTACGATCAGTCATAGCGTTCCATACCGCTGCTTTTCCTAAAGCAATGTTCATACCATCTGAACGAGGTGATAAGAATGTTAGGTTGGTTGGGGTTCCTGCGGATAGGTGCGCAGCACTGAGTGCTAACACAGCCGCGAGGAGTACTTGTAATCTATTTTTCATTTTTACTTCTCCACACTACTAATAAATATAATGTCATTAATGTTCTACTTATCAACAACGCCTAAAAAACATAAGCGCGTTATTTCTTTACCGTAAACTTTTTTAAAGTATCGGCCTCCTTTTCTCTCTTTTTTAAAAACCAACTTTTACTTACGACGAAACGGTGTGTGTGTGTTAATCTTTTCTTACTATTTCTTTAGTGCAATCAGACCTGATTTAAACACTATAATCCTTTGTGAACTACGCCACCAAGGGTCTCGTGACATTCCCTAAGGCATCACGAAAGCTACCGTACTATGGTTTCAAGAAATTCTCAAGAAAGGGTAAAAAAAATAATAGGGCCCATTCAAGAGCCCCACGTAGTCAAATAATATTTTATTAATTTTCTTAGAAACTCATGCCAACCCGCGCATTAAAACCCCAATTACTAATTAAATCAGCATCAGCCCACTCATAGTGCGCACCAACGCCAACCAAGACCGGAATTTCCCAACCTTTGGTCCAATAACCAACACCACCAAAAATTTTGTGTGATGTTAATGCAGGTGTTTGCGCAGAGGTTGTATCAAGGTCTGCGTTGTTAATGTAGCGATAGACAAAGTTAGTTGTGGTATTAATAACACCCGTCGTCGATGTTGTCATAGGAGTCACCTTAGGATCAACAGCAACCGTATCTGACATTTTCGCATTACGTGTAGCAACTGCCCATTTGTTATCAGGAAATTGTTGCGTGGAATTTGCTGTTTGCGCAATATAACATCCTGGTCCGGCAATCGTCACCCGTTCACGCGCCCGGAAAAATACATTGTACCCAAGATCAAAGGCAAAACGATTGTAATTATAGTTCATGGACACCATCCCATCAAACTGACTTCCCGGCGTTACATTAACATTCAATGTCGTCACATTTGCAGCCGGAGTAAGTTGTTGGGTATTAGGTTGTTTTGTTCTATCGATAAGAAGCAGGTACTGACCAAAGTTTTGATTGGTTAAACCAAGCGTACGAACTTCATCATCTTCAAATAGATAACGATAATTCATCGCAACATTTACATTTAAGTTGTATTTATGACAAGCACTTTCCCATACCTTACCACGCGCATCAAGACCGAATCCAAATCCAAGATGGCCACCATTACCAATGACCGCATCAAAGGCATTGACGCCATCTGATTTGTTGCCGGTTGGGACCGTTAAGCCAATATTCATCGCAACATAATAATTACGCTTATCCAAGAATTTATACCCAAGAATCAGATCAAGATCAGCAACACTGGTTCTGGTAAGATCCCCCGGGGAGATTAATGCATTATAAAGATTTTCAAAGGCGTTTACATCCCCTTTCGATTTCTCAATTACACCACCCTTAAAAAAGTTACTTACATTGGTTGCTTCGGTTCCCACTGTTGACATCCCTAATGAATTGGTCACACAAACCACGGGAAGCTGCATTTCAAAATATAAACCTTTTACAATGCATTTAAGATCTTGATGATAATTAAACGTTACACCTATTGCTCCATGTTGAGGACAAAGTTTAAGAAGCGTATCCGAAGAAACAGCTCCTGTTGTATTGTGAACCAAAAAGCCTAGGTCAAGATCAGCAATTGACCCCACCGTAGCATCAGCCGTTGTTCTTAGTAACGTTATTGATTTACAATTATCGCTACATTTTGAAGTATTCGCATTGGTCGGAAATAAAAAATAGTTGGCAAGCATGTTATCATTAGTTGATTCCATCATAAAGTATGTTGCTTGAATATTGGCACCATAGGAATTTTTGTCATGTCGATTTACTAAATTCGGCCACCCTGCTGTTTTTTCTAAAGCAAGATTAACCCCATGAGACCGCGGCTGTAAAAATGTTTTGTTGGTATTGTTCCCATCAGCAAAAACTGTTACTGCACTAAGCGCCATCAGCGCTATCAGAAGCACGCGCGTGTTATTCTTCATTATTATCTCCCCGCATTATTAATAATAAAATCATGACCCGATATAAAAAATATAAGGGGTTAGAACTGGTAAACGCAAGTATATCCACCTTAAGCAACGGTTAGGCTTGATTAACCAATGATTATGTTTACAAAATTACTTTGCCAAGGCATGTTTTTTTAATAAGCTTCTATAATCAAATTTTGCCAAAGGACTTACCCATGTACCTTAATCTTATTAGCGCTACCCAAATCATCACTGAATCACTTCCGATCAGCAGCTCAACACATGTAAAAATAGTTGAACTTTTATGTGTATACTTCGGCTATTCCGTTCAAACATTACCTACTTGTTTTGATTACCTGCTTCATGGCCCTACGTTATTAATTCTTACGATTTTTTTTAGGCATGCTTGGTTCACACCACTTAAGTTGCTCTTATCATTCAAAAAATCAAACCTAAACATTATCGCCAAGATTTTTTGGTACGCCATCATCGCAACCATCCCACCAGCCATCTTTATGTTCGGGGTTATTAAGCCATGGTTAAAGCATACAAATGTCTATAACTCAACAGGACTACTCATCACGGGATTAATTGTAACTATGTGCATGTTGCTTTCGTTACGATTAAGTACAAAAGCCTGGATCCTGAACCAAGTTCAGGATGACAAGTCTCTCACCACCCGTAAAGTAATCATCCTCGGTCTCGTGCAAGCCCTCGCCCTCCTTCCCGGTATCTCTCGTTTTGCAAGCACTTATGTCGTAGGCCGCTGGCTTGGATTAAGCCCACGCCGTTCATTTGAAAGTTCTTTTTTAATTGGCGCCCCACTTTTTATCGGCGCATTTTTGCTTGGCATTCTTGAATTCATTCATCTACCATCATGGCAAACGCTCATCCCATCACTCATCACCATTATAGGAGCAACAGTTGCCGGATATCTTAGCCTTTGGTTCATGTGGAGGTTGGCTCAAAGAAATCTTCTCTGGACAATCGGATGGTATCTTCCATTTCCAACCGCAATCATCTTGTTTACGTACTTTTATTAACGATTCTAAAAAATCTTGAATCATTTTCTTTTAGTCAGTTATCATGTACATCAAGAATAGTTATTAGAGGTCTCGATTTCCGGGGGGGAATTATGTGGTGGTCTGAGAACAAAAGAAAAAGCCGTATTACCGTATCACGCAAACCGAAAAGGACCTATCACAAGGAAACCATCGGTACCATTCTAGGTGTCAGCATGCTCTTTCTTGCACTTGCACTCTTTGGCTATCATCATGACGATGCAACATGGTTTTTTTTCGCTAGTAATGGACAAGGGATCATTAACTGGTGTGGCATTTTAGGTGCTCATGCCGCGTCATTACTCCTCCATCTATTTGGATCTGGTGCTTATACCGTTCTTTTTGCATTTGGTATGGCAACCTACCTTTTACTCACCGCAAAAGCAGATAATGATTATCAACGCCGTCTCTCATGCCTACCACTCATAGTATGTTCAAGCATGGTTTTATTTCAACGCTATGCAATCGAAATTACCTTCGGGTTTTCAGGGGGACTTGTAGGTGAACTGCTGTACGAATTCAGTAACCAATACATCGGTCAGGTTGGCGTACCACTCATCTGGTGGTCAATATTACTCGTAAGTTTATCCATAGCACTCAACATGTCCTTGTTTACACCACTACGCATGGCAGGCTCCTTTATCATTACATGTATGAATGCCATCATCACGTATCTTGGTAATACCATGCATCATCAATGGCAATGGATCAAAGGACATGCGCTGCAACTCAATCGTTATCTTATCGAATCAGGCGATCTTTATTTATTACTCGAACAACGCCGATCGGAAGAATATTTACACCAACAAGAAGCTGATTTACTTGCACAAAAAACTGCGTTTCGCGGAGCAACGGCGCAAAAAGCCGTTATGGTTCGAGACCCGCTCATCCTGAGGAGCCCAACGGGCGTCTCGAAGAACACGAGCGGCTCCAAGCTACCCGATCATCCTGAGGAGTCACGTCGTAGCCTTGGCGAAGACGGACGTCTCGAAGGACCCGATGGAGCAACGCGAGTAGAAGGATGCGAAGACGAGCGTCTCGAAGGACAGAAAGTCTTATTCCAACTCCCCGATCTCACCCTCTTCAATCCAGGACAAGATCCCGCTCATGGCGCAAAAATATCACAAGAAGCATACGCACGCAGTGAAAAGCTTAAAGAAAAATTAGAACACTTTGGATTGAACGGGTTAGTCACGTCAATTCAACCTGGCCCCTTAATCACCATGTTTGAATATCAACCGGAAATAAGTAGTAAAATTAGCAAAATAACCGCGCTTGAAGATGACCTTGCTATGGCATTGTCAGCGGTCAGCATTCGCACCATTGCACCGATCCCAGGAAAGAATGCGGTCGGTTTTGAGATTGCCAACAAAGAACGAAAAAATGTTTATTTCTCAGATGCTATCAATAGTGACCAATTCGTTAATTCAACCGCTAAACTGCCACTCGCTCTCGGCGTTGACGTGGTTGGTAACCCAGTTGTGTATGACTTGATCGCTATGCCACACTTACTCATTGGTGGGACCACCGGTTCAGGTAAATCGGTTGGGTTGAACAGTATGCTCGCGAGCCTATTATGCCGCTGCACCCCTGAAGAACTTAGGCTGATTTTAATTGATCCAAAGCGTCTTGAGTTCACACCATATGCTGACATTCCACATCTACTATTCCCGATTGTTACCAATGCAGGACAAGCATCGGTCGTCTTAAAGTGGGTTGTTCAAGAAATGGAAGATCGTTATGAGCGGATGTCAAAACATGCAGTACGCAACGTTATTGAGTACCAACAGCTCGTTGCAAAAACACATGATGGATCTTTAGAAAAAATGCCGTTCATCGCGGTCATCATTGATGAGCTTGCCGACTTAATGGTGGTTGCTGGAAAAGAAATTGAAACACACATTGTACGCATTGCACAGATGGCGCGTGCTGCCGGCATTCATTTAATTGTTGCCACCCAACGCCCATCGGTTGATGTGGTTACCGGATTAATCAAAGTAAACTTTCCAAGCCGTGTTGCGTTTCGTGTTGCATCAAAAGTTGATTCACGCACCATCTTAGATCAGATGGGGGCTGAAAAATTACTCGGCCGTGGGGATATGCTGTTCATGCATTCTTCATCACCCCACCTCACCCGCATCCATGGCGCCTACATCTCAGACCAAGAAATTGAGATTCTTACGAAGCATTTACGCGAACAAGCTCCCGTTAATTATCTTAACTTACAAGATGCACTGGATGCTCAGGAGTGTAAAAAAACAGATACGTTTGAAGATGTACTATACCCAGAAGCAATCGCATGGATTGATACCATTGAAGAAGTGTCCATTTCCATGCTACAGCGTCAATTCCGTATCGGGTTTAATCGTTCAGCACGTATCATCGAACAACTTGAGATCGATGCAAAAATTGCGCCTGCACAAGGCAGCAAACCACGCAGAGTTTTGAAATAAGACTGGATCCCCGCATTCGCGAGGATGACGTAACAAGGGACCTAAACCGTTATAAACTATCCGTTCATGGTGAGGGAACCATGAACTTAACACTAACCAGAAGAGGGGGACTAACCGTGGACTATGTCAAAAAATTATTGTTGTCTACCACACTACTTTCCTGCAGCGTTTCCATCCAAGCGTTTGACTTCAAATATCAGTGCACCGATGAAGCAGCAATGATGGTTAAGCGTTTACCACGCATACAAAGAGCAATCTCAGCATTTATGAGTGAAGAAGATGTACAACTCGACGAAGCACATATACCAAACATCGGCGTTACCTTTAGTGGTGGCGGCTGGGTAGCTGCCATTGCAGAACTTGGCATGCTTACCGCATTGAGAGATATCGGCCTTCTTGATGGTGTTGCTACACTTGCAACCTCATCAGGCTCCACCTGGATGCTTTCTACCTGGCTCAATTTATCAGCACAAAATAACAAACTTGCCACCTTCGAAGAAATAAAAGCATATCTAAAACCTCGCTTAGCAGAAGGTTTTATTTTTAATAAAGATGCCATAGAAGATTATCTCGAAACTTTTGTACAAAGACATAAAAAAGGGCTACCATTTGATATCACCTGCATCTGGGGAGAAGCATTAACCAGACAATTTTTAGATTGCGGTGACGACCGCAGTAAAGAGTATTTTCTACACCAAGCACATGGTGTTGCCGCATCAGGAGACATTCCATTACCATTGTTTACCTCTTTGCTTAAACCTGACATTTCATGGACCTCATCGGCAACCTCCTGGGTAGCATCTTTCGTCAAAGATCAACCACAACCAGAGCGTGCCTACCTGGAATACTCACCATTTATTACCAGATTATTTGGTGAAAACACACCTTGGATTTCTACAAAAGATCTTGGCGTCACTTGGAATTATTTAGTAGGGACCTGGGGATCTGCTTATGCTGGTAGCTTTTATGATAACCTTTCTCTCGCTCACAACATGCTCAAAGGAAAACGCGGCGTTAGCTTAGCATGGCTTCAAGACAAATGTAGTGGCTGTGTGGGAACCAACCCTTTTAGTCCAAGCATCCCCAATTTTATGAAAAAATGTAACAACCAATTTAAAGGACAAAGCGTTTTACGTCCGGTTGACTCTGGCATTGAATTAAAAGTACCGTTCCCACCATTGCTTGATAGAAATACTAAAATCATGATTGTCGGGGATGTATCATCGGACAGTGAATATAAAAATGGTCGACATTCTGTCATACAAGCAAAAGAGTGGGCTAATTCTCATGGCAGATTATTCCCACAAATACCAGAAAAATTAAGTCTCACTGATGAAGTACCTGATCTTATTATCGACAAAAAAAACAAAGACGCACCAATCATAATTTATTTTAAAGGCGCACCTGCAGACATGAAACCAACTAACGATGAAACATTATTTAATAAAATTTATAATGACATGTACAACAAGGTGGTAAACAACGAAGAGCTTTTCAAAAAAGCAATTACAGCTCACTTAGAAAGAATGTAGGGATAAGTATTTTTAGCTCATCTCATCAGTGTTTTCGCGA
>CAYHBO010000020.1:12924-18558 GCA_964354855.1 uncultured Pseudomonadota bacterium
TTCGCGAGGATGACGTACGTAAAAATTAAAAACGTTAATAAAAATATAGAGTCCTTAAGCGTAACACAGTTACTATTTTCTTTTCCGATTCCTATCTGGTGTCTTCACCATAAAATCCGCCAAAGAAACAACCAGCGGTCTAACACCACCCGGCTGAACAACATACTGATCAAGTTGGCGTCTTTCTTTTCGAGCCTCAGCTCTCCTCTGGTGCAACTTTTGTACTGCATTTCTATAATCCGTTGGGTTATAAATAAACATAAGTTTTTTCGTTCTCTGATCAATCCCAAGAACAACCGACAACGGTTCAATAAAATAAGTATGTGCACGATCCCCAGCATCGGTTTGAAAGGTCACCGCCGCTGGATGCTCGGGATGAAAATAATGAATACAACTCCACGAATAATCACGATTTTGAATAAAGCTTAACGTTCCCCATCCTGCATCATCAAGATGTTCTTGGTGCCTCACCGCATCGCTGTAGTCAATTGATCCAAGTTTAGCAATAATGTTTAACCGAACATTATTTTCAGCTTCAGGCAAACAGAGATAGGCAATTCCATATCTGACCATGTTAATCATGTGTTCAATGGTCAACGCATGATTAATCAATGATTTTTCAGGCGTGTCAAAAGATTTTTGTTGTGAACGTTCAAGACTAATGTGCTCGCGCATCACTGATGCTAATTGACTATGAACACGTTCATGAAGATTAAAAAGATTGGTTACCATAACATGTTTCTCATGCCAGGATTTATTGTGCAACTCTTCAACGTTATCGTAAACAACCACCTGTTCCAAATATCTTCTCACTGGTTCATGACAAATAATATTTTGAGGCGCTCTAGGATCTAAAACCACATGAATCGTTTCAAAACGTTTCTGATTAGGTGTAATAAAAATTTTACTTGCAGAACCCTGATTCGCCGGCGTTTTACTTGCAGATTCTGCTATAGCCTTAACCTCACTCCCAGGAACCATCTCTACCGATGTGTTTGGATCTATCGATGTGTTTGGAGATCTCTTACCCAATGGTTGACGAGTAGTAGGTAGCTTGTCCAACAGTGGCCTCAGACCTAACTTATATGGTGCTAGTACTTCTTCGGATTCTTGATAAGGAACATGATACATAGCACTTGCCGATGCTGATAAAAAAATAAGTACCAAAAGTAAAAAAAACTTATTCATACAGAACCTAACCACTTTTAAAATTATAGTTTCAAATATTATTATTTTCAGCAGAAATAAGACGATACGATAAAAAATAAAAAGAGCAATCAATGGTTCAAAATAAATAAATGCTGTTCGCCCCCCTCGACTCGGCTAAAAATGACCTCCATTAAGGCAAACGACATATTCAGCACCAACTGCCCTAATGGAGCGAATGTAGTAAACGATTAGAGGGGTAAAAATAAAAAAGTCCTCTATAAAAACGCAAATTACCTTGACAAATAAGCCAATAACCTGCATTTTCCTGAAAATATAATCAGATCATTTCGTTTGTGTTCATAGGAAAATTAAATATGTTGTGTGATAAGGCATGGTTAGAGCTGGCGATTCCCAGCGTACGTATTAGTGGACTACCAAACGATCAGAAACAATTAATCACGCTCAGCATCGACAGCAGAAGCATTGAACCAGGTCAGTTTTTTATCGCACTCCCCGGAACACAATCAGACGGCCATAACTTCATTGAACAAGCTATTAAAAATGGTGCCGCAGGAATTATTGCTAACCAAGTATCACTCAAAAAATTATCACTTAATATCCCTGATGAAATAATTGTTCTAGCGGTTCTTGATACCATGCAAGCACTCATTAATCTGGCTAAAGCATGGCGCAACACCCTCACCATCCCTATCGTCGGCATCACCGGATCCGTTGGAAAAACATCCACTAAAGGGATGCTTGAATCTATTCTTAAAGCGGCCACCATTAATGCTTATGTTTCTTACCAAAATCAAAACACCATCATCGGCGTCTCACTCAACTTACTTAAAGTCACTCATAAACACACCTGTGCAGTATTTGAACTTGGTATTAACGACAAAGGTGAAATGGCAGAATTAGTTGATATCCTGCGTCCAACCTTAGGACTCATTACTACCATTACCCATGCCCATGCATCTCGCATTGGTTCTCTTGAAGATATCGCACGTGAGAAACGCACCATATTTAAATTTTTCTCTGCTTCACAGGTAGGCATTATTTGTGGAGACCATCCTCTCCTTAACAACCTAAGCTATGCTCATCCTATCGCTCGCTTTGGCACCAAAACGTTCAATCATGTACAAGCACGAAAAATAGCAATTATTGAAAAAGAACATAATGAACTTGCCACTACATTTGTACTTAAATGGTATAACAAAAAAGCTACCATCACCCTTCCTACCCATCATCAGGGAATGATCAATAATGCGCTAGCTGCTGCTACCCTTGCCTATCATCTCAACGTTACACTCGAAGATGTGATACGTGGACTCGAAAACTACCAAGGCATTGCTCAACGTTTTGAAATGAAGAAAATGCATAAGACAAGCGGCATGCTTATTAATGACTGTTACAATGCTAACCCTGAAAGTATGAAAGCTGCGCTCATCGCATTTGATCGCATCAAAGCACCTGGTGAAAAAATTGCCATCCTAGGCAACATGTTAGAACTTGGAGATCGTGCGGTTTATTGGCATCGCCGCATAGGACGTCTTTTACGAAATCTTAAATCAATAAATTCACTCATTTTAGTTGGCGATCTTGCTCAACACATGGCCTACTCAATCCCCGCTCACATGGAAGTAAGCACCGCACTCGATTGGCAAGAAGCTTGCAAACAACTTGACGAAAAAATCAGCCATAAAAAAGAACCCCTCATTCTGGTAAAAGCATCTCTTGGTATGGCACTTGGCAAATTAGTAGAGACCTTCAGCTAGCAGTAGGCTTTGCTTATCGATATCTTCTCACTTAGTTCTCCTTTTCTTGTGGATTAAAAAAAAAACAGGTACGTTGGAATTCGTGAGTAACCAGCTTGTGGTTACCATGGTACGTTACTTACCCTCAAAAAAGGAGGAGTACCAATGGTACTTGATAGAAACAAAACTGATATTTTAAGTAATGAAACATTGGTGAAAACATTACTCAAACTTCCTGATAAAATTTTACATCATCACGAAGTTAATCATTTACCAAATTTAATTTTGCATGACCTCGGTCACAATCAACATTTAAATTTGAAACGCGCCACCTTCTTAGTTGATAGCCCTGATTTCGATTGTCTTAAAGGCATTGCAGGATTTTGTCAAAAAGAATGCGGCAACCATGAAGTTGATGTCTGGAATAATCCTGACAAGTTCACAAATGACATGGATGGCGCTGAATTCCACAAAAAAATTAATCATTTTTTACATCATAGCATGAAGCGTCGTGCTAATGATGAACAGGCATTATCAGAACTTGGACGATCACTCGGGATTGAGAAACCACACATTTTCACCTGGGACATGCGTCATGGAAATCATGGCATTTTATTATATGACACCGATAATGAATGTCTTTGTCAGGCGGATAATGAACTCCTGCACCACATTGCAGCGTTACTTGGTTTATGCCCGGTATAATAAACTGCGTCGCCATTAACGCACTCGTCATAACCTTTGTTCCATAAGTCGGCGCATAATGTGCGTCGACTTTCACAAAAACCAAACTACTTTCAAACCATGCAACATTCTTTCCCTGATGGGTAATTAGCCATACATTACCGCCATCTTGCTGCGTAGCCGTTACCGCAGGATGCAGAATAAATTTCCACTCCACATTACCATCTTGTTTGAGCTTAACCTGATCGTTAATCGTAAGTTTTTTTTGTTCTTGATCAAAAATAAGTTCACGAGAATACGTTCCAAAATTGTCGATGTACACATCAGAAACCTTAGCTATCTCATCACAAACCGTAACACCATCTTTTAGCTCTCGTTCTTGACGTGGCAACTGAAAAAGATCATGTTTTGATAAGTCTCGCCAGTCTTGTTGATGGTAAAACGTGTTATGACTCTCCCATGACCGGAAATAATTTCGCCATGCACCATTCGCCGTGTACACATAACTCCCCGGATCAATAAAAATCGGGATCCCGTCAATGCTCACCGTGATGGATAAAATATCCTGGTTAAAATGCCCCGAAGGTTGACGTTGGTTAAACGTTGCGTGTCGAAAGGTGATATGCCAGCCAGATTTTTTTATGATGGTAAGACCGAAGTCGTTATAGGTTTTGATAGTTGATTTGGTACCGCTCAAATCCTTCGAGACCCGGCCTACGCCGAAGGCTACGGCGGGCAAGCTCCCGACCACCTTTCCACCATCATCATCGCCAATCAAAACCAAATTCCCCGCCTCATCCATACAGTCAACCAAAAATTCAAGCATGCCCGCATACATCTCATGTATCCAGACAGGCAACACAACCTGATTATTTTCACACAGATCAATAAACAAACTCATCATCTCTGTGTCTAACCGATGATACGCCGTCGACCCTTCATAACTGGTTCCATCAGGATTAATTTGTTGTTGCCACTGCCCTAAAAATTTTTTTATTATTTTTTTCTGCTGCTTGGCATAAACCGGAATATCATTAAAGAAAAAACAGAGATACAAGTACCCAAGAAGATCTGCCAAATAATGGTTATTCGGTTTATCTGACCACTCCCAGTTGTGATTAATATACTCAGCGTGTTGATGTAACGAAGTTGTTAACTTATCCCAAAACGATTTTGATATTAATGATGCATCGCGAAAGTATTCTATACTGGAAATCAAGTTAATCGCACGGATCGCCACTTCCATGGTGCACACCCAGTTGACTCCCAATAAGTAGGGGTTTTGATCGATCCAGGTAATTACCTGTTCTTGGAAAACATCAACATACGCTTGATCTTTAATTTCTTGATACGCTTTACCTAAAACAGAAAGATTATGTAAGCGGGATAAATCCCACGGCGTTTTGATATCAGGATAGATGGTTGCAAGATCGGCATCTTTGCGTGATGGAATAATAATATCACGATAGAAAGTCGTTTGATCCCAGGGGCTGGTTACTTGAGTAATTTTTAGCCCCTGGAGACGATTGCGTTTTACAAATGACCATTTGATTAAACGATATTTAAGCGTTTGCGTTAGGCCATAAAAACCTAGTTGTTGTAAGCGTTTTAGATAGTACATAACGGTTTAGTGTTCCTAATCAACTATGTTCCAACGACGTTCAAAATCTTTTCTGACTTGTTCAGAAGAACTAGAAACCTCAACATCGACCTTAACCTCTTCATCGGAAGTATCTGACTCTAAATGCACAAAATCCTCTATCCTTACAAATAATGCTGCAAATAATGCTGCAAAAGTGGCATCACCCCATATCATGCGCAACCGTGTTTCAAGGTCAGCGATAGCTATAACAGCCGTTAATTCTTCTGTATTTTCCCATCCACTTTCACGGCTTACTGAACATGCCATACCATAAGCATTATGAACTACCGCAATCTCAATCAAAGACGATACAAACGTAGAAACAAAATGCGGCTCTTCTTCAAATTTTTGAATACCCGCATAAAACGCATCGAAATATTCATCGTCATCATCAACAGAAGC
>CAYHBO010000020.1:18658-26047 GCA_964354855.1 uncultured Pseudomonadota bacterium
CGTCATCATCAACAGAAGCTTCATCATCAGATCCATACCCAGAAGCAGCTTGCTGATCAAGATCAGTAATTTGAGCCATAAGTTCCTCAATCTCTTCAATAGAAGATGGCACATGAGGCAACCTTGCTCTTTCTTCCTGTTTTGCTTGATAAGAATCGGTCCATTTTTTTGGTAATAAATTTGTATCTTTTTTTCCATGGCCTTCTTTCAAGAACCGTTGGAGTAACCTTTCCTGCTGTTTCAGCACCTTACCAAGTCTCATACCACCCTTTAGGTTGGTATTTCGTTCAGAAAAAAAAGATTTTTTATATCGATTAATCAATGCTCGATTATTAATAATTTCTGTACAAACGAGTGGAATAGACTTAGAAGTATCCCACCTATGTACTAAAATTTTAAACTCTTGTTTCAAAAGCTGTTGATCAAACCGTCTAAGATTATCCAGAATTTGTTGTTTTTTATGAAGCGACATTGATGGACTCATCGGTGATCCATCAGATGACAACTCACCTTGCATCGAACAAATATCCTGAAAAAATACCGTGAAAACAAAAAAAATTATCGCTAAACTTTTTTGAAACATCATTACCATTTTCTTTCTCCCTATTACGTTTGATTCAACCGGAACAACCTCTGCTATCACCTGCATCACCACCCCCTCTGCTAGAATGCCCTAAAAAGACCATCGTAGAAGTATTTTTAGTTTAAAGCGTTTTGGCAAGGTGAAAGAAGCTTTTTGGATTTGTGTATCACTATTCACTGAATCTAACGGTAGTTTTTTTTGGAAGGTATTGATCATACGGAACTACTGACTCAGTCCGCCTAAAAATTCTATCATCGTCTATGCGTGTTTCATCAACTTCAAGAATAGTTTTTATAATCTCAGCATACTTGTGTACCATTTTAAACTTGTCGCCATACCAAGATCCGAAATTTTCACACGCTTCTAAATGCACCATAAAGTCAATGAGACAACGTATCATATACCCTACAGCAATAATTTTAGTGGACAAAGAAACCTTTTTTGTATTCAGCAAAGCCGTTTTAAATCTTGTATGCGCAACGTTTGCATCCTGCAACAGCTTAGGCCATTGTTCTTTTATTTGATTACTGACTTGGTTAGAAAGCCTTTTGTCAGGAGCAAACCACAGAAATCGCTCTATAAAACTTGTATGAAACATTTTAAGCTGACCGAACTTAGTAGTGTTATTTTCTTGAGAATAAACGATTGCGTTTAATTCATTAGAAAGCATTTTATAATACGTATTTTCACGGAGAACAGGCTTCTCAGCACAAATTTTTGGACTAAAATTCCACGATTTTCTTTCAATAGAAGAAGCGCCAAGAATTATTCTTGGCGCTTTTGGATTCGGTCTAAAAAGTGTTGCGTAGGAAGGTCTTGAGATCATCGATTGAGATTGTTGCATAATTAAACAGATTGTTAGTAAAACAACAACAAAAACACGACTAACCATCATACACAACCTTCATCTTTTTTATAAAAAAGCACTAATTATTTTGTGCCTCTTCTATATTAAATCCTAATATTTTCTTTAGAACAAATTAAGATAAGATTCATCCAAAGATTCTACAATACTTAATAATTGAACAAAAACATCGGAATCTTTTTCTTTATTTAATATTTTTACAATCACATCAATACTTTTGTTTGCATCTACCGAATTAGAATCAGTAAGAATATTTGTGGAAAGTTTTTTACAAATCATAGAAACAATGTCAACCGAAGATAAACTATCTTCAAAATCATTTTGCATTAAATCAAATCTTTCAGCTGCTTTAACTGAGCGACCTTGATTTCTCTGTGTGTGTGTTTTTTTTCTTCCTCCAGATATTTTAGGTGACTTTGATGGAGAAGAAGGATCAGAAGCACTCAACTGACTAAAATCTTCTTCTAGTTTTTTAGGACTACTGCTTACTGGTCCTGTTGGTTGATGGCACGTAGGATTACATTGATTAACTGATTGATGATCATAAGCGGGTTGAGTTTTGCTTTCCCCTGCAAAGTTGGTTCTTCCAAGCAGTCTTTGTATAAATGCTTGACGATCGAAATCACCTTTTCTTTGACTCCTATTTTGCATTGCTTGTAAAGATGTCATCAAACCAATACTAACAATTAGCGCCACCACTAAATTTATATAATTCTTATTCATAGTATCCTTCGTATATTATTTTATATTATATTATTTTATTAGACTTGACCTGCTTAGGCCTTACATTGAGGGCACATTGTATCTTGTTTTAAAAAAAATGTTAGAAAAATTTATCATCAACGCAAAAATTATCTACTTGATAGAAAATCTCTACTAATAAAATACGGTCCCTTCTCCTCTAAAACTTTTGTTTTTAATAACTCAGTTTTAGCAGACGGAACCGTATTTTCTAGCTTGGTTCGATTATCGAACTGGCGTTATACAAATAGCTTATAAATCATCGTCTCTTAACAAAGTACTTATCACCTTTAATAAATAATCCGTTTCTTTTGTATCATTTCTCTGAATAACTAAAGAAATCTCATTTATAATTGCGTCTTTATCTTTTTCAGAAGCAAGCACTAAGCCATTACACAAGTCAGTAAGATAAAGGACTATACCCTCTAGTTTTTCTTCTATATTTCCTTCTACATCTTCTTCATTGTCATGAGAAAAACACATATCCTGTGACTCACGTAGTTGATCTGCCAAAATAACTTCCACAGAATTAAGACTTCTGGTTTTTTTTCGTCTCTTAAAAACTAGCACCTTTGGAACAACACAATTCAACAATTTATCACTCTTCTGAGTGAGCTGTTCCAAAATTTTCTTATATTCATGTATCGCAGCAGCATAGCGTTTAACATTTTGAACTAATGTTTCTTGTAATAAACTTATTTTTACATGACTTGCTTCTAGAAATGCATTTTTACTATCCCCAAGCAACCGAATTTCTTCTTGGATAAGTTTTTCATAAGCCTCAGTTAACAGGTCCCATCGAGAAAAAAGAGTTGCTTTATTGTTATCTATAAACTTGGCAAGCAATGGATAGTGTTGTACAAATTCTTCGTCAGTAAGATCTAAAAATTCTAAGTCTTTAAAGACGATTGCTCCTTGAGCAAACTCAGTTACTTGTAAACATTTTCTCATTTTTGCTTCTTCAAGCTTTTGCAACTCCTCAAAGGTCTTAGGATGAACTCGTCTCATCATTGCATCAGCTTTCTGTAAAAATAAGAAGGTCATCAAGAATGTAGTCACCTGAAGAGAACGTTTTACGATGTTAATAATCATCACGAATCCTTATGCATATCATTTTTATTAAGTTTTACAAATATAGGCATTATACTGGGCAAATATGCCTATATTTAAAAAAATTATGAGGGAAATCTACCATGTCCACAAAAAAAATTGCACTTACTGGCGACCGTCCAACCGGCCCGCTACACCTTGGGCACTATGTCGGCTCCCTTAAACAGCGCCTATCCATGCAACATACCCTTGAACAATTTGTTATGATCGCCGATGTACAAGCCCTTACCGATAACGCAGAAACACCAGAAAAAGTCAGCAAAAACGTTTTGGAAGTCGCGCTTGATTACCTTGCGGTCGGCATTGATCCTAAACTCACCACCATTTTTATTCAATCACAAATTCCTGAAATCGCTGAACTAACGATGTTTTATTTGAATCTGGTCACCGTTGCACGCCTACACCGTAACCCGACCGTCAAAGAAGAAATCAGACAAAAAGGTTATGAGGAAAGTCTTCCTGCCGGTTTTTTTATGTACCCGGTCAGTCAGGCTGCTGACATAACTTTTGTTAAAGCACATGTGGTTCCAGTAGGACATGACCAACTCCCCATGATCGAACAAACGAATGAGATTGTCAGAAAGTTTAACCATCTTTACGGTCCCGTTTTTAATGAAGTTGAAGCCTTCATTCCATCAGCTGGTTCTGCTCGCTTACCCGGTATTGATGGCCAATCCAAGATGGGCAAATCATTAGGCAATGCAATCTATCTCTCTGATCCAACCGATGTGCTCAAGAAAAAAGTAATGAGCATGTACACCGACCCAGGGCATCTACAGGTACAAGATCCAGGCAAGATTGAAGGCAACATGGTGTTTGCGTACTTAGATGTTTTTGATACAAACACCGAAAAAGTTGCAGAGCTTAAGGCACACTACCAACGCGGCGGCCTTGGTGATGTCGTCGTTAAAAAATATTTACTTGAAGTGTTAGAAGCATTCTTAACACCATTGCGTGAACGACGTACACAATTTGCAACTGACCCTGCTCAGGTTATGCATATGCTTAAAGAAGGCACGATGAATACACGAGAAGTTGCAGAAAAGACGATGAAAGAAGTCAGACAAGCAATGGGGATTAATTATTTTTAAGGAATATTATATGGAATTAATAATCACGTCTAGAGACCAAAGTACCACTATAACATTTAGTGAAAATAATTATGGAGATGTAGATCTTATTAGTTTTAATATAGCTATAGAAAATAATAATTTTAAAGGCAAAGGTAGATTTACTTTGCTTGATCAGAAAAATATCATTAACGATTTATCTAAAATACATCACAATTTAAATGGATCTTTAAGACTAACTGATATTCATGATGATACACATCTCACCATCATACTAAATAGCAATGGTCATGGAACCATTTCAGGAAAAATAGACGATTACGAAGGTAAATTTGCACTTACCTTTACCTGCGATATAGACCAAACACATGTTGGCTATCTTCTAAAATTATTAAAAGAGCTTACCCGTGAACAAGAACTAAAGAAAACTGCTTAATAACATTACATAAAAAAGTACGCCACAAACTTGCACATCGTCGGCAGTAATTGCCAACCAAGCCAAGATGATTCTTTTTCAGATCGTTCCGCTTCTCGTTGATAATCAAGGTTCCAACGATTTGCCTCCGTATCATCTACGCCAAGTTCTTGGGTAATCCTGCTCGTACACACGGTAATCAGCTGTCGAGTGAGCATCATGGCAACCTCTTCGCTAATCATCAGTTCATGATTTTTTTGATATGAAGCATCAAGCTTATCAAACAACCAATAGAATTCTTTAGGGGTTCTCAACTTATGTGTTTTCCAGTCGGCAACAAAAGAAGTTAATAAATCAAGAAACGGCGTTGACTGTTCTCGAATAAGATAACGACAAACAAAGTACGCCCCAATCGTCGTTAAACAAAACAGTGGCTTGAATAATGTTTTTCGCTTAACCGTTTGAGGTTGCGACTGAAATGGTTGCTGTACCACAGAAACCGCTTTAGCCGCCGCTCCGGTTACCATCCCCTTAACTTCTGCAACACTCCGTATCCGTAGACCAGCCCCGACTTTCACACCAGCCCCATCACCTTCTACTACCGTAGGAACCGTTTCTGCCGTTGTTTCAACAACTGAACTAAATTTATCCAACAGCCAGCCGCCCCACCCATAGTTACTCAATGTTTTATTACTCAGGTAAGAATCCAACATCGTAGCCCCGACAACGCCACAACCAACCGCAAGTACCAACGCAGAAATATTGCGTACGGTGCTTTTGAGAAAACTACCTTTTTTTTGTTTTACCTCAAATTTTTGTTTTAAGAGCGCATAAAGTAACGGCGATTCGAATGATTTTTGATGATGAGAAGAAGCCATAAGATAATGAGTACTGCTAACCATGCACAGTACAGACGTGATAAAAAATAAGTATGAACGTATAGTCACAAAGACTTCCCCCTTCTCCCTGGGGAGTAGAGTAACAGAAGATGGTCTTAGTTTTAAACTTTCTTGAGAACAATCACTGAATTGCCACCACCAAAGCCAAACGCATTTGAAGATGCATAATTTAATGTAACCTCACGCGCCTGAAGCGGGACAAAGTCAAGATCACAAGCCGGATCGACTTCGTGAAGGTTAATGGTTGGTGGAATAATTTGATTCTTTAGGGACAATGCGGTAAACGCAATTTCCGCGCCACCGGCGGCACCGATCATATGACCGGTCATTGATTTTGTGCTACTGACCATAAGATGTTTTTTTGCTTGCGGATCAGCATGAACACCGAAAACTTTTTTGATCGCTAATGACTCGGTAATATCGTTCATCGGGGTCCCGGTCCCATGGGCATTAACATATCCAACCTCATCGGGAGAAATTTGAGCAGACTCAAGCGCTTGTCGCATAGCACCAATGGCACCCAGAGCTTCTGGGTGCATCGCGGTAATATGGTGTGCATCGGACGTTGATCCATATCCAACAAGTTCCGCATAAATGTTCGCACCACGCGCAACGGCAAGATCATAACGCTCAAGCATCATAATTCCTGCACCTTCTGCAAGTACAAACCCGGTACGGTCTTGTGCAAACGGACGACTTGCTTCTCGCGGATCACCCTGCCACTTAGACAAGGTACGCATATTACCAAACGCTGTAATGGCGAGTGATGAGACGCAAGCCTCAGCTCCACCGGTAAGCATGTAATCAGCATACCCATCTCGGATAAGACGGTATGAAAGCCCAGTGGCGTCACTACCAGAAGCACATGCACTGGTAATCGCTAAATTTGGACCTTGAAGTTTATTAAGAATAGCCACCCAGTTGGGCGCCATGTTATTGATTGCTTTTGGAATCATGAAAGGAGATAAACGCTTAGCGCCATGTTCATCAAATGATAAAGTAGCTTGACGAATCGTTTCAAGCCCACCAATACCTACACCCAAGTAAACACCAAAACGTTCATAATTAACTGAAGATGTAGTACGAATACCAGAATTTTCCAACGCTTCTTGCGCGGCGATTACCGCTAAGTGAATAAAACGATCGGTTTTATCTTGTTCTTTCTTTGGTAAGAGGTGATCAAGTTGCACCTGCTCACCTTGTACTATCCCACCGATGTTGTAATAATAATCTTGCAGAGCAGGATCATTAAGTGCACGAATACCTGACTGTGCATTAAGCAACGCTTGCCAAGTAGTTTCTACACTATTACCAAGGGGGGTTATCAGCCCGATTCCGGTAATAACAACACGATGCTTTGTCATTATTTAGTGCGTGATGAATGGATTAAATCAACCGCTTGTTGAACAGAAGAAATTTTTTCAGCTTCTTCATCTTTAATCTGAACACCAAAAGTTTCTTCAAAACTCATAATAATTTCAACGATGTCCAAAGAATCAAGACCTAAATCTTTAAACGTTGAAGTAAGCGTAATGTTTTCTTCAGGAATACTTAACTTGGTAGCAATGATACTTACTACTTTTTGCGTGGTGTCTTCTCTGGTAAAAGCCATGAAAGCTCCTTTACAATGATTAGCATATATTTTAATGAAACGAAAAGAGACTTTAGGATAAACTAAATCGAAAAATTTGCTATAAATTATCTAG